>NZ_JBVVQU010000010.1:0-73773 GCF_055811555.1 Mesorhizobium sp. WSM4813 | reverse complement strand
GCCGAGGACCGTTCAATCCTGTCGAAGGCACTCGAAGACGACCTCGCCAAACTGGCGGAAAGCCGGTCGAGCATCGATGGTCTGGTTACCGGCCAGGTCGAGAAGCTGGGCGAAGGCCGCGACATTCTCAAGCGCGCGCTGGAATCCGATCTCAACACGATCAAGGACGTCATATCAGGCCAATCCGAAAAACTGGCGGAAGACCGTGGTCAGCTCTCGAAGGCGTTGGAAACCGACCTGCAGAGCGTGAATGGCCTTATCTCCGATCACATGAACAGGCTCGCCGAGGACCGTTCAATCCTGTCGAAGGCACTCGAAGACGACCTCGCCAAACTGGCGGAAAGCCGGTCGAGCATCGACGGGCTGGTTGCCGGCCAGGTCGAGAAGCTGGCCGAAGGCCGCGACATTCTCAAGCGCGCCCTGGAAGCAGACCTCAATACCATCAAGGGTGTCGTCGCCGACCAGTCCCAGCAGCTGACCGACAATCGTGCGGAGTTTGCGCGGGCGCTGGAGGCCGATCTCGGCAGCGTCAACGGTCTCGTGAACAGCCACGCCGAGAAGCTCATCCAGGACCGCTCGATCCTGTCCAAGGCGCTTGAAGACGACCTCGCCAAGCTGGCGGAAAGCCGGTCGAGCATCGACGGGCTGGTTGCCGGCCAAGTCGAGAAACTGGCCGAGGGCCGCGACATCCTCAGACGTGCGCTGGAAGCAGACCTGCAGAAAATTGCGGCGAGCCGCAGCGAGGTGGACGACATCATCGCCGGGCATGTCGGCAAGCTGGCCGAAGGCCGCGACGCGCTGACCCGTGCGCTGGAGGACGATCTCTCCAAGCTCGCCGATACGCGCAAGGACGTCGACCGTTCCCTGTCCGGCCATATCGATCAGATCGCCGCCAGAAGCACCGACATCTCGGACGCCATTGCCGCAGACGTCGAAAAGATCGAACAGGCGTTCAGCCGCCAGACCGGCATCATCGAGGAGCGCGCCGGAACCATGGAGCGCGCGCTGTCGACCGGTGTCGACAACGTCCGCAGCGTGCTCGAAAAGAGCGCCGTCTTCGTCGCGGGAGCGCTGCGTGAAAAGGTCATGGAAGTCACCAGCGCGCTGCATGAGCAGGCAGGCGCTGCGTTCAGCGACGCCGACCGCAAGATCGCCGAACGTGCCGAGCAGACCTCTGCCGCCTTGCTCGCCAGGGCGGAGGATATCGCCCGCACCTTCGAGGAGGCGGACCGCCGCCTCGCCGCACGTGCCGAAGACACGTCGAGTGCGCTCATTGCCCGCGCCGAGGATACATCCAGCGCAATCATGGCCCGTGTCGACGACACATCGAATTCCTTGCTGACGCGCGCCCAGGAAACGGCCGACCAGCTGGCCGCTCGTGCCGGCGAGATCGCCGGTACATTCGATGCGGCGGACCAGAAGCTGGTTGCCCGCGCGGTCGAAACGGCGCAGTCGCTGGCGGCACGCGCCGGCGACATCCTGCGCAATTTCGAAGGCGCCGACGAACGGCTCGGCGTGCGCATCGGCGAATCGGCCGAAGCGCTAGCAGCGCGGGCATCGGACCTTGGCCGCATTTTCGATGCCGCCGACCAGCAGCTGATCTCGCGCATCGCCGAAGGTTCGGAAGCGCTGTCGGCCCGCGCGTCTGAGATCGGCCGTATCTTCGACGAGGCGGATCACCGTCTGGTGTCCCGTATCGCAGACAGCACGTCGACGATTGGAGAACATGCCGACAACATCGTCGGGGCGTTTGCCAGCACCGAGCAGCGGGTTGCCGAACGTGCGAGGCAGACCGGTCAGGAACTGGCTGTCCACGCCCGTGAAATCGAGCAGGCGCTCGCCGGCGCCGACGAGCGCCTGGCATCCAGCGCGGCGGCTGCGGCGGCTCGCGTCGAGGAGCAGGTTGCCGGCGTCGAAAACCGTCTCGTCTACACCACCGAAACGATAGGCCAGAAGCTCAACGAGCAGGTTTCGACCGCTGAGGCGCAACTTATTTCGCGCGCCAACTCGATCGCCGAAACCTTCACTGCGGTCGGCCAGCATATCGGCCAGAGCACCAACGACGCGGCGAAGACCATCGGCACTAACACCCGCGAGCTCAACACCATGCTTGCGGCACGTTCGGCCGAGATCTCGAAAATCCTCGACGAAACGGCACGGCCGCTGGTCGAGCGCTTCGTCCAGGGCGGCTCGGAACTGCAAAAGAGCATGGAAGAGGTGACCGAACGCGCCACCGAGAAGCTGCGCAGTGAAAACGCCACCCTCGTCGATGCGCTCGCAAGCCGCACGGCCGAAACGTTGTCTGCCGTCGAAGGCGCGCGCTCGACGCTCGCCGACAGTGTCGCCGATCTCATCGGCCGCATGAGCACCTCGAGCTCACAGCTCGGTCAGTTGATCGAGCAGGCGGCGGCCAATCTCGGCCAGGTCGACGAACGCCTGACCGGCAGCACGCAAAGCTTTGCCGCGACGACTGAAAAAGCCGCGCAGACCTTCGCCAGCTCGGCGCGCCTGGTCGATTCGAACACGACACGGCTTACCGAGCTGTCATCCGCGACCTTGCGCGAGGTTGCCTCGATCGCCACCAAGTTCGACGAGCACAGCCGATTGCTGTCCAGTGCTTCGGATCTGTTGAGCTCGGCCCAGAGCAACCTCGAACACACGCTGGAAAGGCAATCGTCGCTGGAGGACCTCGCCGTCGGCCTGGTCAAGAAGTCGGAGGATCTCGAAAAGGTCATGCGCTCGTTCGAGGATCTGGTCGGCCAGACGTTGCAGAACGCCGAAGGCAAGACGCTGGAGTCGGCGGACAAGATCCGAACCGCCATCGCCGACGTCGTCGATTCGGCAACGAAGCGCTTCGCCGACGCGACCGAGGAGATGCGGCGCACCGCCGGCTCGATCAAGAGCGAGCTCGACCTCACCCGCGCCGAGCTCAAGAAAGGCGTCATCGAGATGCCGGAAGAGGCAAAGGAATCGACCACGGCCATCCGCCGCGCCGTTTCCGAGCAGATCAACGCGCTGAAGGAACTATCTGAAATCGTGGCGAAATCGGGCCGCAGCACCGACTCCTCGGAGCCGCGCAACCTGCGTCCGGCACCGCAAGCGCCTGCCGCGCGCGCCACTGAGCCGCTGCGCCATCCTCCGGCCCAGCAACCCGAACCTCGTGCCCCGCAGGCGCCATCGGGTGACACTGCACTTCGCGGCACGCTCGACCTGGAACGCCCGGCTGAGACGGTGCCGCGCCAGCGCGACCCCAATGGCCGTACGCCGCAGGGCGGCTGGGTGCGCGATCTCTTAACCGGAGCATCGCGCGAAGAGGGCGCCAAGCCCGCGGCACCTTCGGAAGCGCCACGCTCGGCACCTGCCCAGCGCTCGCCGCTTCACGTCGTGGAGTCGCTTAACTCGCTTTCCGTCGACATCGCCCGCGCCATCGATCACGACGCCTCGATCGAGCTGTGGAACCGCTACCGGCGCGGCGAGCGTGACGTGTTCACGCGGCGTCTCTACACGCTGAAGGGCCAGCAGACTTTCGACGAGATTCGCCGCAAATATCAGATGGAGGCGGAGTTCCGCGCCGCCGTCGACCGCTACTGCGACGATTTCGAAAAGCTGCTCAAGGACGTGTCGCGCAACGACCGCGACAACATGATGGCGCAGACCTACCTGACGTCGGACACCGGCAAGGTCTATACGATGCTTGCCCACGCCAGCGGCCGCCTGCATTGATCAGACGATAGGGACAAAAAAGGCGGGAAATTTTCCCGCCTTTTCATGCCGTGCTGACGTCGTCGGGATGATGCTCTATTGATTGATCTCCGGTTCGACGAGCCTTGCTAGGTTTCGCAGCGACTCCTGCCAACCGAGATAACAAGCCTCAGCTGGAATCACGTCCGGCACGCCTGCCTGCGTGATATCCAGCTCCGTGCCGACTGATACTTTCTTCAGTATCACCGTCACCTGCATTTCGCCGGGCAAGTTAGGATCGTCGAACTTGTCCGTATAGCGCAGGCGTTCGCCCGGAACGAGCTCGACATATTCGCCGCCAAACGCGTGGCTTTTGTCCGTTGTGAAGTTGCGGAACGACATTTTGAATGTGCCGCCGACTTTGGGTTCCAGATGATAAACCGTGCAGGTAAAGCCGTTGGGCGGTAGCCATTTCGCGAGCGCGTCCGGCTCAAGGAAAGCGCGGTAGACTTTTTCTGGGCTGGTTGCCAGGACGCGGTGCAGGCGTACGGTACTGGGCATAGCATTTATCCTTGTGATTGGAGTGTCGATCCATGCCCAAGGACGAACCGGCCTTGACCAATCCGACACAAGTTCTGAGTTTTTTTCGAACAGAAGCGAGAACAGAACTGTTCCCGCGGATACGCTAAGAAAGAACAGACTACGAACACTGAGCTAGGCCGGCCGATTGTCGAACGGCCTTACGCCGCTCGTGCAATCCCCTTTGACAGGCGCAGCGGCTTATCCGTCGACGAGATTTCGCGGCTCGCCCCAGGATTAAATGCCGGTGAGGTTGATATGCTCCCAACCAAGGGGCGAGACTCACCAAGTATGGACATAGCCGGGTAAAACCTCGCCGGAGCTTGGCTATATTTTGGAGAACGCCGGATTAGATTTTGGCAAGCGCGGTTAGAGGGGGTAAGAGCTGCTCTTGCGACCGACAGCTTGCTTCAAGTCGAAATCTCGTAACCGGAGCCGCGCACGGTCTTGATAAGCGGCCGCTCCCCTGCACAATCGATCTTCCGACGAAGGTAGCGTATGTAGACATCGACCACCTTCGTTTCCGGGTCGAAGCTCAGATCCCAAACGTTGTTGAGCAGGCGCGTACGACTGATGACGGCGCCGGAATGCGACATCAGATAGGCGAGAAGCCTGAACTCCTTGGCCGTCAAGCTGATCTCGCGCTCGCCGCGCCAGACCTTTTTGCTGGTCGGATCGAGCAACAGGTCACCGACCCTTAGCACCGGGTCTGCTCCTGTGCTGGTGCCGCGACGAAGCAGCGCTTCCATCCGCGCGATCAGTTCGTCGAAGGCGAAGGGTTTGGTGAGATAGTCGTCGGCGCCACCCTTCAGTCCTTCGACCTTGTCCTGCAGGCTGTCTCTGGCCGTGAGCATCAGGACAAGGTTTTTGCGCTGCTCGCGCCGCAGCATCCGGCACACTTCGAGGCCGTCGATCCCAGGAAGTACACGGTCGAGAATGATCAGCGAGTATGAAACTTCCCGTACCATCGCCAGCGCGTCCTCGCCATTATTTGCCAGGTCGACAAGGTAGCCCTCAGCTTCCAACCCTCGCTTGATAAAGCCCACGATGCGGTCGTCATCCTCCACCAGCAGAATTCTTGACATGCCGTATCACCTCCGTCCCCGGGTTCTATAGCGGGGAGCCGCAGACCTTCCCGCCCGACGGTGGCCGCGATCACTCCGCTAAGCTCCAGCGATAGGTTATCGTAAATTGGGAAACGGAGGCAGTCGCGCTTTATTCCGTTCTGGTCTTCACGCCCGACGTTTTCTTCAAGACGGCCGTGGTGTCGCCTTCGGTTACACCCGAAGATGCCGCCGGCCCCGTGCATGGGATGCGGATGCAGACCTCCGTAAAGGACCCGACCTCGCTCATCAGTGAGATTTCGCCTTGGTGCTTCTCTATGAGCCATTTGGCGATCGACAGGCCGAGGCCGCTGCCAGGCTGGCGCGACGCCTTTGGGCCTCGGCCGCGGTAAAATCGCTCGAACACTTTGGGTATTTCCTCGGCTGAAATGCCCAAGCCCTTATCCCGGATCGCAATCTCGGCATGTCTGTCCTTAACGGTCATGGTCAGGTTCACCGAACGTCCGCGCGGAGAATATTTTATGGCGTTGTCCAGAACTATGACGAGAGCCTGCTTCAGCCGACGCGTCGGCAGTGATCCAAACCGGATCGGTCCTATAGTCCGCTGTGATAGAGATACCTTTGGTGCGCGCCAGGATTTGGCCATCGTGGAGCGCGTCTGCGACGATGATCACGAGATCCGTTCGGCGGGGCTCGAAGCGGATGGTATCGGTTTCCGAGCGAGAAAGAAAAACGAGATCGTCGACGAGGCGGCTCATCTCCAAGCTCTGGCTGACAATCCGTTCGAGCGCATCGCGGTAGACTGCCTCTGGCTTTGAACCATGGCGCAGCGGAATCTCCGCTTCGCCGCGAAGGGCAGTCAGTGGGGTGCGGAGTTCATGGCTGATGTCGGCGAGGAACTGGACGCGCAACCGGTCGAGCTCAGTCAACCGCTGGTTCGCCGCAGCAAGCTCCGCGGTCCGTGCGGCAACTTGCTGCTCGAGTTCTGCTTTGGCATTGAGCAACCGGTCGCGCTGGTCTTGCTGATGTGCGGCCATTTCGTTGAACCGCTTGGCGAGCGCACCGAGTTCGTCGCGGCCATCAAAAACGATCCGATGGTCGAGATCGCCACGACTGATCGCCTCTGTGCCTTCGGTCAGAAGGCTGATCGGGCGCATTAATGATCGGGCGAGAAGGAAAGCAGCGGCAAAGCAGAGGACCACGGCAGCCAACGCAAACGCTGCCGTTATCCAGGTCAGGCGTCGCCACAATGCTTCTGCCTGCAGTTCGGTTCGCGCCACCTCTTCCTCTTCGTCGCGCCGCGCGGCTTCCAGGATGTTCTCAAACTCGGCGTCGAAACGGTTCTCGATGTCCCGACGAAAAACCCTGACCGCGTCCTCCTGGCGCCCCCCGTTGCGCAGATTGATTGCCTCGGAAGTGGCTTTGGCGATTTCTCCGTAGAGCGTGCGCATCCGCGTGATGCGGAAGATCTCGTCACCGCCGTCCTCTTGATCGCTGCTGCCCACCAGAAACTCGGCCTCGCGCCTGGTCAACTCCTCGAGCTTATCGAATCCTGCCTCAAGTTCGGCGCGGGCGCTCTCGTAGTCGGGACGCTCCGGTTCGCCAATCAACAGGAACTCGGCGATCTGCTCGGAGTATC
Source organism: Mesorhizobium sp. WSM4813 (assembly GCF_055811555.1). Lineage (NCBI taxonomy): Bacteria > Pseudomonadati > Pseudomonadota > Alphaproteobacteria > Hyphomicrobiales > Phyllobacteriaceae > Mesorhizobium > Mesorhizobium sp. WSM4813. The sequence goes on along the minus strand of NZ_JBVVQU010000010.1, from coordinate 66,810 downwards.
GATTGGCGTTGACGGTAAGTGCGGTGACAGCTTCCAGTTGGTTGTTGGCCCATTGCACACGCTGTGTGTAATAGGTTGTCGAGCGAATGGTGATGTAGACGATAGCCGCCATCATCACGACTGCCCCCACGACAATGAGCTGAAATAAAAGAATGCGAGACCGGATGCCCATCGGTGTCCATCGGCGTTGAGAATCCGAAACCGATCGGATTCATGAATACTCATGTCCCCCTTCGCGGCAGAGCAGGCCACCGTGCAGGATCGGCTCGCGCGGATCGGCGCAACATTTCCGCGACGCCGTTCCAGCACCGAGGCAAACATAGAGGACCCGCGATTAAGGATACGGGAGATTCAGGTTAGAAATTGGTGAGAATACAGTCGTGCCGTCCGAAATTTGCGACGTTACCTCGCGAGAGGCTAGGCCCAGCCGAACACCTCAAACAACCTCAGCAAGCCGTAGGCCACACCGCCCCGCGGCCGGGATCGTCAGTATCCACGCCCAGACGATTCGCTCGATCACCGTCCAGTTCAACGCACGCGGGCGCCCATGATCGCGGTCGAGATGCTGTGCGTGGTTGATACCGGCATGCCAAACCGCGCGGCAAGTGAGAGAATCGTCGCCGAACTGGTTTCGGCGGCGCCTGGCTTATCTTCCCCGTGGCTTTCACGCTGACGCCGCCGAGCCAGCTTGATCGCCTCCAGGCCCGTGGCGCGGGCGGCTTCATTGCTCTGCCATCGGTTGCTTATTCACGGGTCGCCGTGACCTTGAACAGGACGAAAGTCGTCGGTTCGGCGTCCTTCTTTGTCTTGTCGGTGACCATGAGAAACAGGTCATCCGAGAGGCGGGCCAGTCCCTCGAAGTTGTTCACTAGCATTGCATCAGGCACGGCTGAAAGCTCGGCAAGGCGGCACTCCCGTTCAGCGGAGCACGCAGCAAAGTCGAGATAGCGCAGGCGCGCTGTCGGTGCGCCGCCCTTTTCCTCGCGGGTTCGTTCCAGAACAAGGAGATTGCCGTCCGGCAACTTCTGGATCGCCTTGAGCCTGCTATCGGGCTGGAAAGCCTGGAAGGACCAGGTCGTTCCGTCAGCCGCATAAAGCGTGTGGCTGTCTTCTGGCTGGCCCTCTAGGGGCCGTTCCGGCGCCGTCAGCATGCCATGACGCTTGTCGAACGCGACCGCTTCAAGGCGGCTGTTTTTCTTGCTGTATTGCGTCTCGTCCGCCAACGGACCAGGCAGTGATATGTCACCGATCTTTTTTCCTTGCGGTGTAAAGCGGACAATCGCGGGCCCGTCTTCGAACGCGATCAGCAACTCGGTGTCGGATCGCTCGCCATTGTCGTCATTGAGCGCGGTGAGGCCTTCCGCATTGGTGACGGACCCGCCGGGAGCTTGACTTGCCGTCGCCGCGATCGGGACGGAGAAGACGGGTTGGATCTCCGCGATCTGGGTCCCGTCCATGCGAACGCGAAAATGATGGAGAACGCCGCCATCGGAGACCGCATAGAGAAGTTGCTCATCGTCATCCCAGGCCAGGCCGGAGAATTCCTCGATTCTCATTCCGTTTGCGCCCTCCGCGGGCACCTCCATGCTGTCCAAGGCCTCCAGGCTTGCCGCGCCGGCTCCGACCGCACTCGGAGTTGTCATCGCGGTTGAGGCAAGCAGCAGCGAAGCCCATGCAAGACCGTTGAACATGCGGCGAATTCCGTTTGGGTTTGTCATGCGGCTAATTCCTTTTCGATCGGTGAGGTGGCCAATTCGAGTTGTTGCGCGGGAACGCTCCCAAGCTTGCGGAGAGCCGGAAGAAACTTGTTGTGCTTCGTTCCCTGGTTCAGGATCGCGATCGCCGTGCAGTATTTTGAACAATGCTTGGTGGGGTGCTGGTGCAGCGTCCGCAGAATGCGGTCGGCTATCCCATTGCCGTTCGCGGATTTCGTTTCCAGGATGAAGCGATCATCACGAACGGCGTGCGATGAGCCAGGAGCAAAAAAACGCAGCTGGCTATCGATCGTCATACGCTCGGCGCCCTCCTTGGCGACAAGCGTCATGCGGACATAGCGCATGTCGATGACCCGCGAGAGTTCGTATGGAAAGTCCTGACGATACTGGTCGAAATAGACGCCGTGGACATAACCCAGAGCTGTCTCGTCAAGGACACCGAATTTGACAGGATCGTAGGGCAGTCGCTTCTTGATGGTGACGCCGCGCTTGTCCTTGAGCTTCACCTCGACGAAGCACAGCCCTGCCTCAATGTATTTCCGGATTCGGACTTTCGCCCGCCTGCGCCGGCCCTGATGATGATTGAAATAACTCTGCCGGTCCGCATCGTCGAAATAGCAGGTTTCGTAGGTGAATATCCGGCGCCCGCCGATCTCAAGAATATCGAAGTGCGTTGCCAGTTCAGCCGCGGCGCGGCGAAGTACGGCCGCCCCGATGACATATTTGTTGTCGAGCCGCTCCAGCATCTCGGCCTTTGCGTTGAGAGCATCCAGGCTGATCGGGGCGAAAGCCCGCTCCAGCCAAGCGTCAGTGTTTGCGATAGAAGACATTGAGCCTCGCCAATTCCGTGATGTAGTCGAGTTGGAGAACCTGATAGGACAGCACGTCGACGCCCAGGCGCTCCGAGAGTTCGGCGCGCGTGGTCTTGGGGTCAGACAGTAACGTTAGGTGGATTTTATCCAGCGTGACCTTCGCCCCGCTGACCGATTGCAGCATCTTCGGATGATCGACGATATAGGCGCCGACCAGCACGAAGAGCACGACCATCGCAGCGAAGGGCAGCGTGGTTCCCTGCACCGAAGAGATGACGGCGATAGCGACGCTGCCGAAGAAATAGGTCATCTCGGTCTTTGTCAGAGGCTCGGAGCGCAGCGTGAACAGCGCCAGAATGGCGAACAGACCAAAACCGGCTGCCACGCTGAAATTCACCGACGACAGGATGGTCAGCACTGCGAAGACGAATATATTGAACAGCGCTGCGGCCGTGACCAATTCCTTGTCGCGGTACCGTCGATAATACATGCCGAAGACAAGCAGCATCATTCCGACAAGGTTCATGGCGAACCTGATCGACTGAGCCGCGAGCGGATCTTGTAGGGCCTGCAGGAGGTCGCGATTCATGACGCACTCGCCACAGCGACGCCGGGCACCCCCACCAAAGTCAGCCGGATAATATGCATTTCAGCTCCTGGTTTGTTCCGTGGCGCCATCCGTGGCGCTGACGTGGAGAACGGGCGATTTTCGTTTCTATTCCGTTGGAAAGTCAGAACATCCGAAACAGGTGGCAGCGCCAAGTTTGTTTACGATCAACAGCTTGCCCGGAGGCATTTCGCGAATGTGACAGTCCGATGACACCTTTATGAACTAGGCCGGCTAAGACCACGTGTGATCCCGGCGAGATTTTGGAGAGCCGCAGATTAGATTTTGGAGAACGTAAGATTAGAGTCCGGTAAGAACCGGTCGAAGTTCTCAAGATCGCGGCCGGCTTCGCGACCTTTGTCGCACCGAGTCAGGGGCGGAGGGCGGGCATCAGAAGACAGGTCAAGACGCCGGCTCACGCTTGGCGGCCGTCAGCTCGTTCCCCGCGGCGCTCCTGCTCCTCATCCTGCATTGGCAGGCCTACAAGGATAATCCGGTGCGAGGTTTGCTTCACACTGCTGTGCAGAGCCCCGAGCGAACGATAACCTCGGGGTCGAAGCCGATGGCGGAAGTGAGCGTCTGGGAGGGCGGTGCATGACCGTGTCGAACGCGAGTTGAACAGCCTGAAAAGCGCATGCTCGAAGTGCGGCTCGCCTATGAGCCGAGAGGCGTGTCTACGGGAACAGTTCTTGTTCTGACCCCAACAGGGGTGGCAGACCTTCATGTTAGGCTTCTGCGACCGCTTTCGAACTCTGCAGACCCCCGTCTGCCGGGCAGTGAATGGCTGGTTTGCGACCGAAACCTGACCATTGAGTTTGGTCCTAAGCTGCGCTCGGCGGCCCTGGCTGTGTCAAATCACCGAATCGGTCCAGCGAACGATGTCCTTGGCGGCATCGCCGAACGCAATGTCGAGCGCGCTGACATAGGCCTGGTTGCCGCTGCCCGAGACCGGCGCGGTCGCGGTGAAGCTCTTCGAGGCGCGCACCTCGCCATTGCGGTCGTTCAGTATCCGCACGAACAGCTCGACCTCGGCATGTTCGCCGCCGTCAACCCGGACTTCGAAGGAACGGACCTCGACGATCACCTGATAGTCGATCGCCAGCCCCTCGCCCGGCTTGCCGACACCGGCGAAGCTGCCCGAGCGCTGGAATGTCTCGGCCAGCCGCGCCTGCACGATCAGCGGCAGCCGATCGGCCCATTGCGCGCCCTTGAGGTACTGGATCGAACGCACGGACGGCTTGATGACGATGTTCTGGCTGTCCAGCGCCTTGAGCGCGGAGGGTTGGGCAATGAGGATCTGGCGGCGGCTGCGGCCGCGCGCATCGAGCGGCGGCGCCGACAGTTCGAATGTATCCAGGGGCGCCGGCCCGCCGCCCGGCAAGAACGCGCAACTGGCTAGCGAAAGCGTAAGCAATGCCACACCCGCTTTGAGCCCGCCTGATTTGACCCCGCCCAATTTAAGCACCACCGACTTCACACGCGATCCCCGTTGTCCCCGAACCGAATGAGCAATCCGCATCCGCAGTGCACTTGCCTGCTGTTCTTGGGGCGGACGAAAGCCGAAGTCAACGCCGCACCCGGCCGTCGAATTGCCGAACCTCGCCTTCGCCGCCTGACAGGATTCGCTGCGGATTGCGGCTGAGATCCGTTACCGCCTCTTCGATGCGGGTGATCGAACGGCGGCTGTCCTGGACCAGCGCTTCGACGTCCTGCAGGCCCTGACCGGAGAATCGGGCCAGATTGTCGGTGATGGTGCCAAGACGGGCGTTCAGCGTGTCGGCTACCTGCTTGAAGGATTTCAGCGTGTTCCTGGCATCGGCTATCATGCCGTCGGCCTGGCCTGAGCCGAGCAATGTATCGACCTTGGCAAGGATGCCGTCGACGCGCACCGAAGCGTCGTTGAGACGCTCCGCGAGCTGCTGCGCGTCCTTGATCGTCTGGTCGATATCGTCGGCACGGTTGGCGAATTTGCTGGTGACCTTGGCGATGTCGGCGGCAGCCTCGTTGGCGTTTTCGCTGGCCTTCTGGATGTTGGCCAGCGCGGTGCGAACCTGTGCCGGGTCGATGCCGTCGAGAACACCGTCGACCTTGGCCAGAGTGCCTTGCGTCCTTTGGGCGAAATCGTTGATCGATCCCACCGCCGTGTCGACATTCCTCACGACCCTGTCGAACTGCTTGCTGGTTTCCTTCAGATTCGTGGTCACCGTGTCGACATTGGCGACGATGCTCTTGATCTGATCCTTGTCGACGGCGTTGAGCAGCCCTTCCGCCGCCTTCAGCGTACCGTCGAGCTTGCCCGAGACGCCCCTCAACTCGTCCGACAGCGAACTGACGCTGGCGAGGAATTTGTCGATGCCGTCGGAGTTCTTGGCCAGCGCATCGGAGAAAGTCTGCACATTGTTGACAGTCTGCGTCAGCGGCCCGCGAACGTCCCTGGTGAAGCCTTCGAGCTGGGTGAGAACCGTATCGGCGCGGGTGAAGATGTTCTGCGCCGTCTGCAACAGGTTGGTAACCGCCGACGGGTTGGCGACGATCTCGGCGACGCGGCCCTCCGCCTCCGCCTGGTCGAGAAGGTTCACTTCCTTGGGGTCGGCGCCCTTGAGTTCGATATTGGCTTGACCGGTGAGGCCGGCAAGGCCGATATCGGCCTGCGTCGATTTGGTGATCGGCGTCGTGCGGTCTATTTCGGCGTCGGCTATGGCGGCGGTCGGATTGGCGAGGTCGATATAGACGCGCTTGACATCCCCAACCCTGACGCCGTTGAACAGCACGAAACTGCCGCGGCCGAGGCCGGAAGCCGATCCCGGAATGCGCACCCGTAGCATCGCCATCTCACCCCGGTCGCCGATCGCGGCCGTCCAGTAGACGAACGCGAATGCAGCCAGGATCGCGGCTAGCGTGAAAATGCCGACAATGACGTAGTTGGCTCTGGTTTCCATTTACCCACTTATGGCTATGCGCGGGCCGCAAGATCAAGTTGCCGCGCACGTTTTCCGCGAAAATAGGATTTCACCCAGGGTTCCTCGCTTTTGAGCATGTCGTCGATCGTGCCTTCGACCAGCACCTTCTTGTTGCCGAGCACGGCCACCCGATCACAAGCGGTGAACAGCGTGTCGAGATCGTGCGTGACCATGTATACGGTCAGATCCATGGTATCGCGCAGCTTGACGACCAGTTCGTCGAACTCAGCCGCGCTGATCGGATCGAGGCCGGATGTCGGCTCGTCCAGGAACACGATGTCCGGGTCGAGCGCCAGTGCGCGCGCCAGCGCCGCACGCTTGATCATGCCGCCGGAAAGCTCGGACGGGAATTTCTGCGCCGCATCCGGCGGCAACCCGACCAGTTCGACCTTGAGCATCGCCAGCTCGTCCATCAGCTTTCTCGGCAGGTCGAGATATTCGCGCATCGGCACCTGCACGTTTTCGAGAACCGTGAGCGCCGAAAACAGCGCGCCGTGCTGAAAGAGGACGCCAAGGCGCATGTCGATGCGAAGACGCTCCCTCTCGCTCGCCTTTTCGACATCGACGCCGAACAGCTTGATCGTGCCCGACTGCTTGTGGACCAGGCCGAGGATGGTGCGCAGGAGAACCGACTTGCCGGCACCGGAGGCGCCGACAAAGCCGAGGATCTCGCCGCGCCTGATATCGAGCGACAATCTGTCGAGAATGACCTTGTCGCCGAAGGACACGGTGATGTCGTGCGCGGAAAGCACGATCTCGTCTTCGTCGGCCCCATCCGCAACCCCAGTCGCCTTTGTGCTGTCCTGCGTCGCCATGTCAGAACTCGATCGCCGCGTAGAACATGGCGAAAAGCCCATCGAGGATGATGACCACGAAGATCGCCTTCACCACCGAAGCGGTCACGTGTTGTCCCAGCGATTCGGCGCTGCCGCCAACCTTCATGCCTTCGACCGAGGCAATCGTGCCGATGATCATGGCCATGAACGGCGCCTTGATCAGCCCGGCAAAGATGGTGCTGAGATCGATGGCAACGCGCAGCCGGTCGATGAACGCCGCCGGTGCGATGTCGGAGTAGAGCCATGCGGCCAAGATGCCGCCGCCAAGTGCGGCGAAATTGGCGATGATCGTCAGGCAAGGTAGTGCGATCACCAGCGCGACCAGCCGCGGAAACACCAGCACACCGATCGGATTGAGCCCAATAACCTTCAGCGCGTCGACCTCCTCGCGCATTTTCATCGAGCCGATTTCAGCCGTAATGGCGCTGCCCGAACGGCCGGCGATCATGATCGCGGTCATCAGCACGCCGAGCTCGCGCAGGATCAGCACGCCGACCAGGTCGACGACGAAGATATCGGCGCCGAAATAGCTGAGCTGATAGGCGCCTTGCTGGGCGACGATCGCCCCGACGATGGCCGACATCAGCACGACCACCGGGATGGCGCCGACGCCCATGCGGTCGATCTGGTTGAAGATAGCCGCCGGATTGACCGCATGGCCGCGACCGAGCTTCATCTGCGCGCCGCGTATCGTGGCGCCCAGTATGTTCATCGCGGCCAGGAAATCGTCGCGCATTTCATAGACACGCCGGCCTACCGCCTCTAGCGCGCGAATGATGATGTTGGGCGGCTTTGTGCCGCCGGAATCGGGTTCGCGCCGGACGGCGTCGCCTACGGCGCCGAGCAGGATCGAGGCAATCTCGCTCTGGCCTTGCAGCCTGATCTCGACGCCTTTCTTTTCGAAGGCGCTGACCAGGCGGTCGATCAGCCAGGCTCCGGCGGTATCCATCTTGTCGATATGCGAAAGGTCGAGCGCCAGCGTCTGGAAACCGCTGCGCTTCTCGATCTTGCGCATCTCGGCGTCGACCAGCGTCACGGTGCGCGTCGTCCAGTTTCCGGAGAAGGCGCAGCCGAGAACGCCGCCCTCCTCACCGACCGCGACGCGCGGCTGGTGGTCGGCCTCCTTGGCGGTCGTGCCGCTTGCGTGGCGTTTGCGGATGGTCAACATGGCGTCCTGTTTAGCCTGAAGGGGCCCACCTGTCGATTTGCCGACAAGCTTGTTGTCGCACAGCCGGAGCAGAAAAATATGGGGCGTGTCATTTCGGTCGAGTCGGAGCGCTTTCCCATCGCCGGGACTTTCACCATTTCGCGCGGCTCCAAGACCGAAGCCGAGGTGATCGCTTGCACGGTCAGCCCAGCCAACCATAAAGGGCGCGGCGAATGCGTCCCCTATAAGCGCTATGGCGAAACGATGGAGGGTGTGCGCGATGCGATCGAGGCGATGCGGGAGCAGATTGCGGGCGGCATCAGCCGGGCCGCGCTGCTCGATGCCATGCCGGCGGGCGCGGCGCGCAACGCCGTCGACTGCGCGCTATGGGACCTGGAGGCGAAGATCACAGGCCAGCCGGTCGCCTCCAGCATCTGCGCGGCTCCGCCGAGGGCGCTCGAGACGGCCTACACGCTGTCGCTCAGTGAGCCCGAAGCGATGGCAGCCCAGGCCCGCGCCAACACCCTGCGCCCGCTGCTCAAGGTCAAGATCGGCGGTGACAACGATATGGCTCGTATCCGCGCGGTTAGGGAGGCGGCACCGGCGAGCCGCATCATCCTGGACGCCAATGAGGGCTGGACGGACGACAACATCGTTGCAAACCTTGCCTTTGCCGCCGAGCACGGCATTGTGCTGATCGAACAGCCGCTGCCGGCGGGCCGTGACGCCATTCTTCGCCACATCGCGCATCCGGTGCCGATCTGCGCCGATGAAAGCGTGCATGAGGCAGAGGGCCTTGCCTCGCTTGTCGGCCTTTACGATGCCGTCAATATCAAGCTCGACAAATCGGGCGGCTTGACCGCTGCCCTCGTCCTTCGCGATCGCGCCCGCGAACTGGGTTTTGGCGTCATGATCGGCTGCATGGTCGGCACGTCGTTGGCCATGGCGCCGGCCGTGCTTTTGGCCCAGGATGCCGATTTCGTCGATCTCGACGGTCCGTTGCTGCTGGCCCGCGACCGTGTTCCCGGTCTCGTCTACCAGGGTTCGCTGGTGTCACCGCCCGATACGGCGCTGTGGGGCTGAACGCGCCGCAAGTGCAATCAACGCAAGGCCGATAAGGGCGATCGGGATCATGGCAAAAAAGCCGTCCACGCCGAAGCGGTCATACAGCGGGCCGGACATCAGCGTCACCACAGCCGTGAAAAAGCCGTTGGAGAAATAGGCGATGCCTTGCGCGGCTCCGGTGCGTTCCTCCGCGACCGTCTCACCGATCATTTTCTGCAGGCCGATCAGCACCAGCGCCACGGAAACCGCATGCAGCGTCTGGACTGCGAAAAATCCGGTGACGCCAAGGCCGAGCGGCCAGATCATCGGGAAGGCAATCCATCGCACGATCGCGCCTATCCCGGCCATCACCATGATCGACACGACCGAGAAGGAGCCGAAAACCCGGGTAAAGACCATGAACATGCCGATCTCGGCCACCACACCCCACCCCCAAAGCAGCCCGATGACCTGATCGCCGATGTCGATCGATTTCCAGTAGATCGACACGAAGCCGTAGAGAAACGCATGGCTGGCGGTGATGACGCCGACGCCGATGGAGAAGTACAGGAAATAGGCGTTGAGGAGTTTTGGCGCCGATTGCTGGATGTCGGCCGCCGAAAGCGGCGAGGCACGGCGGGGGCGGCCGAGCCGCGGCGCGATCAGTGCGACGACAAGCGCCGCGCCAAACGCCACGAAGATGATCATCGGAACAGCCTGGGCGCCGGTCGCCGACAGGATGAAGCCGCCCACAAGATTTGCGCACAGATAGGAGATCGATCCCCATTTGCGCATGCTTGCATAATTCGAGCCGAAGCGGCGTACCCCCGATAGCGCCAGCGAATCGGCAATCGGCGAATGTGGCGTCCAAACCACGGCGAGCGCCAGCGAAACGGCGAGCACCATGGCGTAGGTCGGCGTCAGGAAATAACCGGCGGACGCAGCGACAGATGCGGCCATTAGCGCGACATAGACGTGGGCGCGGTCGCTCGCCCTGTCGGCCAGCGCTGTAAGCAATGGCGTCGTCACCACGCGCAGGAACATTGGTGCTGCGAGAATGACGGCTATCTGCTCGGCATCGAAACCCTCTGACTGCAGCCACAGCGGGAAATATGGCAAATGTATCCCCAGCGGCACGAAAAGCGTCAAGAAAATCAGGCCCATGCGCAGTTCGAAATGACGCGGCTTGACGAGTTGTTCGGGGGAAAGCGGCGGCAGGGAGGACATCAGCAGGCAATCCGTCGGCGCGGCGTTCGGCCGAGTCGGCTGCAGCGCACGCCAATTCCATAACACGCTAAAAAAGTCGGTGGAACCGCTTGGACTAATCGATTAAAGCCGAGGTGAGGTCGCGTTCGGTCAGGCAGCCCGGACTGCCCTGCCCGTGATGTCGATCGGGACCAGCACTTCGCTGCCCGCCGGAGCCTCCGGCAGGACATGCGCCCAGTGCAGGATCTCCATCCGGCCGTCGAAATGCTCGACCACCGCGGTGCAGCTCTCCACCCAGTCGCCGGTATTGATGTATTGCACGTCCTCATAATTTTCGATCGCGGCATGGTGGATGTGACCACAGATCACGCCGTCGACATGCGAGCGGCGCGCTTCCTCGGTCAGCATGGTCTGGAACGAGCCGATGAAATTCACCGCCTTTTTGACGTTGACCTTGGCCCAGGACGAAAACGACCAGTATGGCAGGCCAAGCAGTTGGCGAAGCCGCGTCACCCCGCGGTTGACGAGCATGGCCGCGTCATAGGCGTAGTCGCCAAGATAGGCCAGCCAGCGCGCATTGTGGACGACAGTGTCGAACTGGTCGCCATGGATGACAAGAAGACGTTTGCCGTCGGCGGTCTCGTGAATGGCGCGGTCGGCGACGACGATGCCGCCGAAATGCACGCCTTGGAACTGGCGCGCGAACTCGTCGTGATTGCCGGCAATGTAGGTGATGCTGGCGCCCTTGCGCGCCTTACGCAGCAACTTCTGGACGACGTCGTTGTGGCTCTGCGGCCAGTGCCAGTTCCGTCTCAGCCGCCAGCCGTCGACGATGTCGCCGACCAGATAGATGATATCGGCGTCGTGATGGCGCAGGAAATCGATCAGGAACTCGGCCTTCGCCGCCTTCGATCCGAGATGGACGTCGGAGATGAACACGCTGCGGAAAGTGCGGGGCTCTGCGCCAGGCATTGGATTCTCACCGTTGCTCTCGTGCAGCCTATGCCCCGATTCATGCAACAGCCGTATGACGGTTGCGATTGGTCCAGCCTCAAGAGTAGGTTGCCGCGCCAATCAGAGGAGAAATCGCTATGGATCTCGGTATTCGCGGAAAAAAGGCCATCGTCTGTGCTTCGAGCAAGGGCCTTGGGCGCGGTTGCGCCATGGCGCTGGCCGAGGCCGGCTGTGATCTGGTCGTCAACGGGCGCAATGCCGACCAATTGGCGAAGACCGCCGCCGAACTGCGCGAAAGATTTGGCGTCGAGGTGACCGAGATCGTCGGCGACGTGTCGAAGCCCGAGGTACAGAAGGCGCTGCTTGCCGCCTGTCCCGATCCCGATATCCTCGTCAACAACAACGGCGGACCGCCGCTTCGCGATTTCCGCGAGCTCAACCGCGAAAAGATCCTCGAAGGCGTCACCCAGAACATGGTGACCCCAGTCGAACTGGTCCAGGCTGTCATCGACGGCATGGCGGAGCGCGGCTTCGGCCGCATCGTCAACATCACCTCGTTATCGGTCTATGTTCCAATTCCCGGCCTCGATCTGTCGTCCGGCGCGCGCGCCGGCCTGACTTCGTTCCTGGCCGGCGTCGCGCGGACGGTGATCGACCGCAACGTGACGATCAACAACATGCTGCCGGGCAAGATCGACACCGACAGGCTGCGCCCCCCACACGAGGCCGGGACCCCCGAAGATCCGGCCGCCGCGGCCGCGCGCAAGTCCCAGGCAGCAGCCAACGTCCCGGCCAAGCGGCTCGGCACGCCGGAGGAATTCGGCCAGATCTGCGCCTTCCTGTGCTCGGTTCATGCCGGCTACCTGACCGGGCAGAACATACCGGTCGACGGCGGCGCCTATGTCAGCGCGTTCTAGTGGTGGAATCCAAGGTTTGGCACCCGCTGGGAACGGCGGGGAACGACATTGCGAACGTTGGAGCCCGTAGGCATAAGGTCCGCAATGCAACACTCGTCTCTCATAGCCTTCCTCAACGGCGAGAAACCGCCCGACGAGCTTTGGCAGGAGATTGAAACCGAAGTGACCGAGTGCGTGACCGCCACGACTACGCTTGGCTGCGTGGGGCATGTCATCATCACTGACGGGCCAGATACGATAATTAATCGTCGACATGTGGATGTGCTGGTTAGTCGGCTGGCGGACGGCATCCTACCGGTCCAAGCAGCCGCTTACATTGCCGATGCACTGATCATGAGCGACGACTTTACCTTTGCGGACGATGGCGTCTCGGAGGTTCTGTTCTTCCTGTCAGACGAGAGCGCGCGCCTTTCGCGAGAAGATGTGCGAGCCCTGCGGAGCCGCCTTTCGACGGGAGCGTAGCGTCTTTATCGGAAGAGCATGGATCATAACTGTGGGTACGGAATACGCCTCTGAAGAGATTTGGCGCACGTCGCTTGCGGCAGCGCATAGCTTATCTTCGTCACCTGCAAGCTCCTGAAAACCTGCCATATGCGGCGAAATCAATTTGTCACGCCATCCGCCGTATCGAGCGGATAAGAGCGGCCGGACTTCTTGAATGGCAGGAGCGAGACAAAAATACGCGTTTCCCCTGACCGCTTTCGACCCGTTACGGGCGCCCTCAGGCCAGCCGAGACACGACGACATTATGCTCAAAACGGCGCTCAGTTCACAAGGACTAGGCTTAATCCGCATGCTATGTCCTGCCTCGCAACCGAAAATGAGACCGGCGGATGGCGTCTTCTATCTATCGCTTTGTTAAGCAACAACTGCTGTCACACGGTGTTCGAAACACGGCCGACGGCAACTTTGCAATTACCGACAGGAGATTGTTCCTTGACTTCGTTCGTCTAGAACGAGCGGTTAGGCTAGAGGATTTTGCGACAGTCCAGTCTGCCGTGGTGGCGATTGAAAATTGTTGCTTATCAATGGGTAAACGTCACATTGCGGTGTTTGCATATATGTATCTCAGGTTTTCGGATGCGACCCCAAAGCTAACCCATCTGGACATCGAACTTGAGGAAGGAGGTGTCCGCCGAACAGTCGACTACCGGCGCAGGGTGTCGTCGACAGAGCGACTTGTCGGTGAGTGGGCTGCCGTGTGGTACGACCGCTATTCAAAGAGTTTCTTTCGTGCACTTTATGAGAGCAACAGCGCCACAGCGGACTAGCGAAAGAATACTTAATCGTCCGCAAACCAACCGACGCAGACATTCGGCGTCGCAGCTCGCCGCAGCACCCGCCCCCTCATCCCAACATTTCAATGGCAGACCACACAGCGGGACAGCGATGCGAAGCCATAAGCGTCGCACTTTGCGACTTATCACCTCTCGAAAAGCCACGGCTGCATGCTAAGAGACTCAAAACAGCAAACGGACTGAGGAGCGGCCGGCATGCAAGGCGAAAACAAAAAAGCAGCCCGGTCGGACCTCGACGAAGCCGCACTTTATTTCCACAAGCATCCACGGCCTGGAAAGCTTGAAATCCAGGCAACCAAGCCGCTCGGCAACCAGCGCGACCTGGCGCTCGCCTATTCGCCCGGCGTCGCGGCGCCCTGTCTGGAAATCCGCGACAATCCGGCGGCGGCCGCCGACTACACGGCGCGCGCCAATCTGGTTGGCGTCGTCTCCAATGGTTCGGCGGTGCTCGGCCTCGGCAATATCGGACCATTGGCCTCCAAGCCGGTGATGGAAGGCAAGGCGGTGCTGTTCAAGAAGTTCGCCGGAATCGACGTCTTCGACATCGAGATCGACGCGCCTGACATCGAGCGTATGGTCGAGACGATTTCGGCGCTGGAGCCGACCTTCGGCGGCATCAACCTCGAGGACATCAAGGCGCCCGAATGTTTTGAAGTCGAGGAACGGCTGAAAGCCCGCATGGCCATACCGGTCTTCCACGACGACCAGCACGGCACCGCGATCATCGTCGCCGCCGCCGTGCTCAACGGGCTGGAATTTGCCGGCAAGACGATCTCCGACATCAAGATCGTCACCTCCGGCGCAGGAGCTGCGGCCCTTGCTTGCCTCAACTTGCTGGTTTTGCTCGGCGCGCGCGTCGAAAACATCTGGGTCACCGACCGTTTCGGCGTCGCCTACAAGGGCCGCGTCGATGAGATGGACCGCTGGAAGGACCCTTATGTGAAGGACACCGAGGCGCGCACGCTGGCCGATGTGCTGCCGGGCGCCGACGTGTTCCTGGGGCTTTCGGCCGCCGGCGTGCTGAAACCGGAATTGCTCCAGCATATGGCGCCAAAACCGTTGATTCTGGCGTTGGCCAATCCCAATCCCGAGATCATGCCGGAAGCGGCACGGGCGGCGCGACCCGACGCGATGATCTGCACCGGCCGTTCCGATTTCCCCAATCAGGTCAACAACGTACTTTGTTTTCCTTACATTTTCCGTGGCGCCCTGGACTGCGGCGCCAGCGCCATCAACGAAGAGATGAAGATGGCCGCGGTGCGGGCGATCGCAGCCCTTGCCCGCGAGGAACCGTCGGATGTCGCCGCCCGCGCCTATTCCGGCGAAACGCCGATCTTCGGGCCCGACTTCCTGATCCCCTCGCCCTTCGATCCAAGGCTGATCCTGCGCATCGCGCCGGCGGTGGCCAAGGCCGCCTGCGACACCGGCGTCGCGACACGGCCGATCACCGACTTTGCCGCTTATATCGACACGCTCAACCGCTTCGTCTTTCGCTCCGGCCTGGTCATGAAGCCGGTGTTCACGATGGCCAAGACATCGAGCGCCAAGCGCGTCATCTATGCCGACGGCGAGGACGAGCGGGTGCTGCGCGCCGCCCAGGTGGTGCTGGAGGAAGGCATCGCCGAGCCGATCCTGATCGGCCGGCCGCATGTCATCGAAGTCAGGCTGAAACGCTACGGATTGCGCATCAAGCCGGGCGTCGATTTCGGCCTGATCAACCCCGAGGACGATCCCCGCTACCGCCACTATGTCGACCTTTTGATCGAACTCGCCGGCCGGCGCGGCGTCACGACGGAGGCCGCGCGAACCATGGTGCGCACCGACAACACCGTGATTGCCGCACTTGCCCTCAAGCGTGGCGATGCCGACGCCATGGTTTGCGGCCTGGAAGGACGTTTTGAGCGGCATTTGCGCAATGTCACCCTGATCATCGGCCCGCGCGCCGGTATCAAGGATCACGACCTGTCGACGCTCTCCATGCTGATCTCGCAGCGCGGCATCATTTTCCTCACCGATACCCATGTCACCGTCGATCCGACGGCCGAAGAGATCGCCGAGATGACGGTGCTGGCGGCCGAAGAAATCCAGCGCTTCGGCATCGAGCCCAAGGCCGCCCTGCTGTCGCATTCGGATTTCGGCTCACGCGATTCGCCAAGCGCGCTCAAGATGCGGCAGGCAGCGGCGATCCTGGCGCGCATCGCGCCAGACCTGCAATGCGACGGCGAGATGCATGCCGACTCGGCTCTGTCGGAGCCGCTGCGCCAACGGGTCTATCCGCATTCGCGGCTGAAGGGCGAAGCCAATCTGCTGGTCTTCCCCAATCTCGATTCGGCGAACATCACGCTCACCGCGCTGCGCGCGATGATGGACGCGCTGCATGTCGGCCCGATCCTGCTCGGCACCGACAGACCGGCGCATATATTGACGCCGTCGGTGACGTCGCGCGGCGTCGTCAACATGACCGCGCTTGCCGTGGTCGAAGCGGCCCACAAGGCGCAGGCGGTCGTGAATCTGGGCTAGAACGGCCTTTCGCGGTAAGCTAAGTAATAACTGCAAAGCGGTAGCTTTCGCGACGGGCGCTTAAACGGAGTTCACGGCGAATGACGGGCGGAGGGTGGAAGCTGACGCGTGCCGCAGCGCTGCTCGGTGCCCTGGCATTATCAGGCTTTGCCGTCACTGAGCCGAAGGCCGCCTCCGGTGTTTGCCGCCAGTTGCAGGCCGATCTCGCGACCGCTTCGCGCGGTGGCGGCGGCAAGCCGGCCCTGCTCCGGAAATACGAGGACGCGATCGTGCGGCAGCGCGAGCAGATTTCAAAGGCAGGCCGCCAGTCCGATAGCGCCGGCTGCGGCTTTTCGCTGCTCGGCCGCAATCGCAACGCTTGCGCCGCACTCGAGGCCACGCTCAAGCGCATGAACGCCAATCTCGATGACTTGCAGGCCAAGCGCGCGCAGCTCGCCGGCGGCGGCTCGCGCCGCGATCGCGCGCGCATATTGGCTTCGCTCGATGCGAACGGCTGCCGCGACAACACTATAGTTCCGAGGCGTGCGCCTGTCCTGGAAGCAAACCGTGAAAACGGCAAAGGAAGTCTGCTCGATCGGCTTTTGGGCGACGCCAGAAGTCAGCCCGATGCGCTGGACGAGCCGAGCGATCCCGACCAAGAACGCGGTGTCCGCGCCATGATCAATCAGCCCGATGGCATGATCAATCAGCCCGACGGTATGGACCTGCCACGCCTTGGCGGCGAATTCCGCACCATGTGCGTGCGCACCTGCGACGGCTATTTCTTCCCGATGTCGAATGCCGCCTCGCTGGGCGATTTCGAGCGCGACCAGAAGAACTGCGATTCAAGCTGCCCCGGCACCGAGATGCAGGTGTTTTATACGCGCGGCATTGGCGACGACTCGGCTCACATGACGTCTTCGGTAACCGGCAGGCCCTACAGCGAACTGCCGACCGCCTATCTCTACAAGCAGCCCGAAACGTCGCGTCCGCCGGCCTGCGGCTGCAACGCTGCACAGAATTTCGAGATCATTGCCGGCAATCCGCCAAGCCCGGAACAGACCGAGGCCGATGTAGAGACCACGCCGCTCAATCCGGTGCCTGTCGCCGATCCCGAGAATTTGGCTAATGTCGAAGGCGGGCTCGACCGCGAAGCCATCAAGCGCCTCGCCGACAAGCCCTCGCCGACGACCTTACCGCCTCCGGAACAGCGCAAGGTCAGGGTCGTCGGGCCAACGTTCCTTCCCGACCCAGCAGCGGCAACAGATCTGCAAGCTCCGGCCCCGAAGGCTGCCCCGTAAGCGCCAGCCTGAGCGGCATGAACAGCGCCTTGCCCTTGCGGCCGGTCGCTTCCTTGATCCTGCCCGTCCACTCCTTCCACACCGACCCGTTCCAGGGGTCTTCCGGCAAAAGGTCGAACGCCTGGCGAAGGAAATCGCGGTCGACGTCGGAAAAGTCCGGCTGCTCCTGCGGGCCGTCGCGAAGTGTGCGCCACCAGATTGCCGCATCGGCCAGCCTGTCGAGATTGCCGCGCACCGCCAGCCAGAAAGGCTCGGCCTGTTCGCCGGAAACGCCGAGCACGATCAGTCGGTCGCGCGCCTCGGAAAACGGCATATGGTGCAGCAGCGTGCGGTTGAGCACGAAGAGCTCGTCCGGGTCGAATTTGGCGGCGGATTTCGAGGTCGCGGCCGGATCGAAGCGCTCGGCAAGCTCAGCCATCGTCGGCACCGCCACGACGTTTTCCGAGGTGCCGACAAGCACCGCCAGCGAGGCGACGGCCATCGGCTCGATGCCGGTCTCCCGCAGGCTTTCGATGGACAGCGCGCCGCTCCTCTTCGACAGGCCCTCGCCCGATGCGGTGGTCAATAGATTGTGGTGGCCAAACACTGGGGGCTCGGCACCCAGTGCTTGGAACAGGGCGATCTGCACGCCGGTATTGGTGACGTGGTCGTCGCCACGGATGACATGGCTGACGCCCATCTCGATGTCGTCGACTACCGAGGGCAGAGTATAGAGATAGGTCCCGTCCTCGCGCATTAGAACCGGGTCGGAAAGCGAGGCAAGGTCGACGGTTTCCTCGCCGCGCACCAGATCGTTCCAGTGGATTTCGGTGCGCTCCGGCTGCAGCGGGTCGCTGGTGAAATTGGGCAGGAGGAAGCGCCAATGCGGCCGGCGGCCATCGGACTGGTATTCGGCGATCTGCTCAGGCGTCAGCGTCAGCGCTTCGCGGCCGTAGACCGGCGGCAGGCCGCGCGTGCGGCGCACCTTGCGCCTGAGATCGAGCTCTTCCGGTGTTTCGTAGCAAGCATAGAGAAGGCGCGCCGCCTTCAATTTCTCCATCGCCGCATCGTAGATCTCGAAGCGCCGTGACTGGTACTCCGTGGCGTCCGGAAAGATGCCCAGCCAATGCAGGTCGTATAGGATGGCGTCGGAGAATTCCTGCGTCGACCGCGCGACGTCGGTGTCGTCGAAGCGCTGGATGAAGCGGCCCTTGTTGTTCATGGCGAACAGCCAGTTGAACAGCGCAGTGCGCGCATTGCCGATATGAATGCGGCCGGTGGGTGATGGGGCGAAACGGACGGTAACTGTCATGGGCGGGGCGTACCGGATGGTTTTGCTGTTGACAAGACACGCCCCCGCGCTCTGCGGCAGACATAGAACATGACGAAGGCGATGAAAAGGCGGCAGCGCCGCGCGTCCATAAGACACACGGCGGCGCTGTAAGTGTCAGATCGCCAGCCCCTTGGTCAATTCGAGCGCCTGGCGCTCGAACAGCCGGCGGTAGATGCCGCCTTGCAGCCGGATCAGTTGATCGTGCGAACCCTCCTCGACGATGCGGCCGCGATCGAACACTAGAAGCCTGTCCAGCGCCCGCACCGTCGAAAGCCGGTGCGCGATGACCAGCGTCGTGCGGCCGACCATCAATCGCTCCATCGCCTGCTGGATCAGCACCTCCGATTCCGAATCGAGGCTGGATGTCGCCTCGTCCAGAATGAGTATCCGCGCATCGGCAAGGAAAGCCCGCGCGATCGCCACGCGCTGGCGCTCGCCGCCCGACAGTTTCACGCCGCGCTCGCCGACCAGCGTGCCATAGCCTTTCGGCAGGCCGACGATGAAGTCGTGCGCGCTTGCCAGCCGTGCCGCGTGCTCGATCTCGGCCTGCGTGGCGCTCGGCCGGGCATAGGCGATGTTTTCGGCCAGCGACCGGTGAAACAGGATCGGCTCCTGCTGGACGATGGCGATCTGCCCGCGCAGCGACGCCTGCGTCACCCCGGCAATATCCTGGCCGTCGATCAGGATCGTTCCCGCGTTCACGTCGTAAAGGCGCTGGATCAGCTTGACGAAGGTCGTCTTGCCCGAGCCCGAATGGCCGACCAGCCCGACGCGTTCGCCCGGCGCGATGTCCACCGAAAAGTCGCGATAGAGCGGCAGTCGGTGGCTGCCATAATGGAAGGTGACGTTGTCGAAGCTGATGCGGCCGTTGGTGATACGGATCGGCTTGACGCCGGGCACATCCTCGATGCCGAGTGGCTCGGACTGGAAGTCGACCAATTCCTCCATGTCGTTGATCGAGCGCTGCAAATTGCGGATATGTGTGCCGATGTCGCGCAAATAGCCTTGCAGCACGAAGAACGAGGTCAGCACAAAGGCGACGTCGCCGGCGCTCGCCTGTCCCCACGACCACAAAAGCAGCGAAAGTCCGATCACCGCTGTTCTCAGAAGCAGCAGCATCGACCCTTGCGTGGTGCCGTTGATGGTGCCGCGCACCCAGGTGCGGCGCGTACGCGCGCGCCATCTGGCGACGACTTTGGCAAGGCGCGTCTCCTCGCGTTCCTCGGCGCCAAAACCCTTGACCACGGCGTTGCAACTCACCGCATCGGCCAGCGAGCCGCCCAGGCGTGTGTCCCATGCGTTGGCGAGCCTTGCCGCAGGCGCGACATAGCCAAGCGACAGCAGCGCCGTCACCGCGATAAACAGCACCGAACCTGCGGCGACGACAGCACCCATCAGCGGCCAGAACCAGCCGAGCAGCAGCGTCGAGCCGACGAGCATAACGACGGACGGCAGCAGCGCGATCAGGATCGTGTCGTTGAGCAGGTCGAGCGCCCACATGCCGCGGGTTATCTTGCGCACGGTCGATCCGGCGAAGCTGTTGGCGTGCCAGTCGGTGGAGAAGCGCTGGACGCGATGGAACGCGTCGGCGGCGATATCTGCCATCATCTTCAGGGTCAGTTCGACGATGGCCATGAAGGCGAGGTTGCGCAGCACAACACCGGTGAGCGCCAGCGCCGCCAGCATCGAAAACGCCGCCATCGCCGCATTCCACGCGACAGCGTCGGCCGCAGCACTGCTGGCAACAGCGTCAACCAGCCGGCCGGAATAGAGCGGCGTCAGCACGTCGGCCAAGGTCGACAGCAGGAACGTGCCCATGATGAGCGAAAGCCGCCACGGCTGGCGCCGCCAATGGCTGAGCGTGAAGCCAAGGACGCTGCGAAAGGCGCCCGCGCGCAAATCTATCTGATAACGAGCCATGATGTCATTCGGGCGCAAACGAGCCCGGTCCCGGTAAGGTCGAAAATTGAAGAAACCGCGTGGGGCGAGTTAGCGCCCAGGAATGCGGAGGTTCGGCATTATTTGGCGGCTCGCCCGAAGGGCGGCGACCGGCATCGACGAAGGCCTGTTGTCAGATGGGCTTGGCCATGAAGATGAAAACCTTCCGGCGCGCCGTCTGAGACCTAGGCTTCGCGGCCTCGCATAACGATGTCAAATCCTGCCATTCGGTCCTCCCGTTAGAGCGACGTGCGTCCATTCGGACGCACAAAGTACGCTCTAACTTTGAATCTGCGCATCGTGCTTTCCGAAAATCGATGCCGATTTTCGGGCCGATGCGTAGGAATCGCGGAACCGTTTTTATAGAGATGCCTCAACGCGTCGCCAAGCCAGAGAGCGACCGAAAGCGCATCTGGTCCAACCAGTGAGACGATTTTGCAACAATCGCGGGTTGTGCGCCGTCGTCGTCCGCTCAGGCTGCTGGAGTACGATCGAGCCGCATGTAGCGGCCATCGGTGGACGGCCTGAAGCCAAGTTTTTCGTAAACCGCGTGGGCATCGTTGGTCGACAGGCCCCAGTGCGTCACTGTCTTGCAATCAGGATGATCGATAAGAGCCTGGACAAGCCGCGTGCCGATGCCTCGCCCGCGATATTCCGGCCAGATGATGACGTCGGCCAAATAGGCAAACACCGTGCGGTCGGTGATCGCCCGGCCGAAGCCGATCTGCTTGCCGTCGGCATAGGCGCCGACGCAAAGCGAGTTGGCAAAGGCGCGGCGGTGGAGTTCGTCGCTGCGCCCGCTGCCCCAGTAGCTTGCCATCAACAGGTCGGAGGTCGCCCGGAAGTCGATCCGTGACACGTCGAAGCTGATTTCACAGTCAGGCATGGCTGTCCCACTGATCGTCCGGCCGCAGCCATTTCACAGGAGCGAGAAACGGCGCTTACCCGCTATCCCTGAACCGGTTGGTGATGGGATAACGGCGGTCGCGGCCGAAATTCTTTTTGGTGATCTTCACGCCGGGCGCTGCCTGCCGGCGCTTGTATTCGGCGATGTAGAGCAGGTGCTCGACGCGCGTCACCGTTGCCCGGTCATGGCCGCGGGCAACGATCTCGTCGACCCCCATCTCGTTTTCGACCAGACACTCCAAGATGTCGTCCAGCACCGGATAGGGCGGCAGCGAATCCTGATCCGTCTGGTTCTCGCGCAGTTCCGCCGACGGCGCCTTGTCGATGATGTTGTTCGGGATCACCTCGCCGGATGGGCCCAGCGCCCCCGGCGGCACATGCGTATTGCGCCAGCGCGACAACGCATAAACCTGCATCTTGTAGAGGTCTTTTATCGGGTTGAAGCCGCCATTCATGTCGCCGTAGAGCGTGGCGTAACCGACCGACATCTCGCTCTTGTTGCCGGTGGTGACCACCATCGAGCCGAACTTGTTGGAGATCGCCATCAAAATGGTGCCGCGCGCGCGGCTCTGCAGGTTTTCCTCGGTGATGCCTTCCTTGGTGCCCTCGAAGAGCTGCGTCAGCGTATGCAGGAATCCCTCGACCGGCTCGAAGATCGGCACGATGTCGTAACGGCAGCCGAGCGCACGGGCGCAATCCTCGGCGTCTTTGAGCGAGTCCTTCGAGGTGTAGCGATAAGGCATCATCACGGCGCGCAGCCTCTCCTCGCCGAGCGCATCGACGGCAAGTGCTGCGCAGATCGCCGAATCGATGCCGCCGGAAAGGCCGAGCACAACGTTCTTGAAGCCGTTCTTGTTGACGTAGTCGCGCAGGCCCAGCATGCAGGCGCGATAATCGGCCTCCTCCTTTTCCGGGATTTTCGATATCGGCCCTTCGGAGCAGACCCAGCCGTCGGGATCATTTCCCTTTTGCGCGCCTGCGGCGACGCGGCTTCTCTTCCAGGTGGTGACGTTGACCGTCTCCTCGAATTGGCTCATCTGGAAAGCCAGCGTCTTGTCAGAACCTATGCCAAACGACGCACCATCGAAGATCAGCTCGTCCTGGCCGCCAAGCTGGTTGGCGTAGATGATCGGCAGTCCGCATTCGATGACCTGGCGGATGACAACCTGGTGGCGGACATCGACCTTGCCGCGATAATAGGGCGAGCCGTTCGGCACCAGCAGGATCTCCGCCCCGCTTTCGGCCAGCGTCTCGCAGATGCCTACATCGCCCCAAATGTCTTCGCAGATCGGAATTCCCAGGCGCACACCGCGGAAATTGACCGGCCCCTGCATTTCCGGGCCGGCCTGGAAGACGCGCTTCTCGTCGAATTCACCGTAGTTCGGCAAGTCGAGCTTGTAGCGCTCGGCAAGGATCTTGCCGCCATCGGCGAAAATGATCGAATTGTGCGTGCCGCTCTTGCGCTTCAGCGGCGTGCCGATGATGACGCCCGGCCCGCCATCGGCAGTATCGCCGGCGAAATCCTGCGCCGCCCGCTCGCAGGCCTTGAGGAACGCCGGCTTCAGCACCAGGTCTTCGGGCGGATAACCGGCGAGGAAAAGCTCGGTGAACAGCACGAGGTCGGCGCCCTGGCGGGCGGCATCCGCCCTCGCCTCGCGCGCCTTGGCGAGATTGCCGGCGATGTCACCAACCGTCGGATTGAGCTGGGCGACGGCGATGCGCAATATATCGGAAGCGGTGTTGTCGGTCATGCCAGCTGACTTAGCGCGACAGAATTCGCCGGGCAATGGCGTTCATTTGAACCACCCCAGACCGGATGACACATGTCATTCGTGTCAGACCGATCGGACCGATCGACATACCGATCAGGCCTATTCGCCCATATATTGGCGCAGCGCCTCCGGCGAATGGTTCTCGCCGATCGACATCGCCAGAATGCGCGAAATATGCCGGCGCGGCAGGCTGGTTTGCGCCGCCCAGGCGTTGATCTGGCTCTGGATCTTGTCGAGATCCCTCTTGGAGGTCGGGCTTTCGGCGATGTCGAGGCCGGCGTCGCGCAGCGCAGCCGCCATGTCGGTTGAGACGATGAAGGCGTCCCATTCCAGCCAACGCAAAAAATACTGGCCGGTGTTGCCGCCGAGCCGGCTGCCATGCTTGGCGAGATAGGCCATCAGCCCGACCTGGTCGTCTTCAGGCCAATCGGCGAGGAACTTGCCGAAGCCGCCATGCTCCTTCGACACCCGCTCGACGAAAGCCGCGTTGTCGCGGACGGATTTGATCTTCTGCGGATTGCGCACGATTCGCTCATCGGCTGTCAGACCGTGCCAGAAATCATCGGGCTGGAACAACAGCCGTATTGGCTCGAAGCGGAGGAACGCTTCTTCGAAGCCAGGCCATTTCTGCTCGATGACGCTCCAACAGTCAATTGAACACCCTTTCGCCACTGAACTTTTCAGAACTTTCAGAGGGGCATTCAGAATGATATGGATGTTCATATAACGGAGGGATTTTTATGGGTATTCAAATCAAAGGCGCTTTGATCGTTGTCGCTGCCATAGTGGTTGCAACGATCAAAGCGGCTGTGATCGTTGCCGCTGCCATAGTGGTTGCAACTGTGATGTACATCTATTTCAGTCAGGATGACCGGAACGCTTCAACTGTTCCATTTCCACCCATGCTTAGCTCTGGTTCGGAAAGGACGTTCGATACACCGGGACAGATCATTCAGCACGAGGTTGATAGAGAAAACGCCTTGAAGGGATATCAGTGATGTTCCCTTGTTGATTTAAATCCGGTAAGAGGATTCATCGGTAGCCAACAAAGCGTGAGGGAATTGAAATGGCAATCTCGTACATTGACGAACTGAAGAAGCTGGAAAAGGAAGAAGCAGCGCTTGCTGAAAAGCGGGCAAAGCTTCGTGAATCCGCCAAGGCAGAAGCGATGAAGAAGGTTGAAGAAGCTATTGGCGATTTGAATTCGCTTGGCTTCAATTATCGCATCACCGATGTTTCTGGATTGGCTTCACGGGTAACACGTGGTCCTGCCAAGGCCAAAGGAACCGGAACAGGCAAAGGCGCTATGGCGGCTGATAAGGTTTGCCCAATCTGTGAATTCCGTACCGATCCACCGCATGATGCAAGGCGTCATCGTCATCAGCCGGAAGGCCAGAAGAAGCCATTCAGTGCCGATGAACTGGCAGAGCTTGGTTTGAAACGGGTTGGGTGAAACCACCTTACACACTTCGCACAGAACCCGGATTACCGGGGTTTTTTGTGTCTTGTGCATATCATCCAAGCGCTAGGCTGCGAGCGTATTCCGTGAATATGCCCTTGCAATACAATTCGTTGCTAATGTTGACTTCCGTGTAATTGGCGGGACACAATTTCTCCAACTCAACCTCCACCAAAGCGGTATCCCGCTTCGACAAACCCTTTGCCGTGGCGTAGTAAACCTTTCGGGAATTTCCATCCGGGCCGAACTTGTCGGGTCGCAGTAGTTCCATGTTCAGGGGTATGAACCCGAACCCTAAGAAGACCACTGTCGTTGCAGACCTCACGGCTTCCCTGATAGCTACGATTTCACTGGAGTCAGGGTCGACTCCTTCCGTGAAGGTCTTGATACCCTTCGAAAACTCCAAGAGCACTTCACCGCTAACGTCAGCACCAAAGGCGCACGACGGGGTATTGTCCATCCAAGGCAATGCGCCAACGGTTCCGTATGGGTGATAAATCTTGATCGACTTCACCAACTTGGCCGCTTCGGTGCCCGATATACGATAATAATCCATGATGGCGTGATACATGAAATGTTCAAAGCACCGGTCATAGTTGAAGATGATGACCGTCAGCGCATCTAGCTTTGAAGGTAAGTTCGCAAGCGAGCAATTGAGTATGAGAGCGGCAATCTTGTTGTACCAAGTTTGAGCCAGCTTGTTGAAATCGAATTTGATGAGCCGATCCGGTAAAAACATTAGGCTATGGCGTTCGGCGATGAGAATTTCATGCACGATAGCCAGCTTACCGCACAACTCGGTTTCCTTCGAATCGTTGTGCGAATTCAGGAATTCGTCAATCGAACGGGCAAGCGGGATGGCACGGCTAATGTGTTCTGCTGCAATCGTGTAGAGCTTCATAGCCATTTTGTTGTTTGACATGCTCCGACTGGCGAACCTCAAGGCGTCGGAGATTGTCTCATTGGCAATACTCTTGGTTCGGTTAAAATCGTTGTGGTTCTCCACTTGCAAGGTACGGGAAATGCAGCTTTTTAGATCGTCACCAGTCGGCAACTCCGCTTCCTTGCTGGCACCTGCCCCAAGGATCAAGAGTGTTTTGTCTGCGAACATCGCTGATCCTTCGGCGGTTTAATGGGCATTCAAGTTAGCCCACCGGACTTCAGGGCAGTTTTCGACCAATCGATTTCGAGCATCCGCCGCTCTATTGGCTGAATTCTCTCACCTTTTTCGGGTCAGATACTAACTTCCAATACCAGAGGGCGCACGTCAGAGCTGGGGGCGCATCAGGATTCTTCTCACGTGCAACGGGTTCTAATATTCTTCCATCACTCATCGATGTCGCCAATCCTGAAAGTAATGCTGTAGTGGTATTCAACTCGGCTGATCCGACTGAAGCTGCTGCCTTCTTCTCGACCGCATGACATGACGAATTCGCATTCTCAGCCCACTGTGGGTAAATACATAACCCAACCCCAAGCACTAGGCACGCCAAGGTAATGCCCACGCTACCCTTTAAATAGAATAGCCAAGATGGAATTATCTTCCGTCGATTTGTGTCGGCGTCCACGATCCCCTCCCAAATGAAACCCCGCCACTCTGTTAATTCCGATTAGAGAAACGGGCAATGGATTCTGAAACTGATGTGGCAAGAAATGCCAATGGGTCCGTGAAAAGCAGCGTTACGCTCCCTTTTCCCAACTCCTCATCGAGTCGGGCTTCGGCGGCACAAACCAAGTATCCGCTACAAGGCAGGAACAAACAGCCGCTTCGGTTCCAAGCCGAGGAACGGCCTTCCTCTCCTTCACAGGTTCTAATCTGGCGGCCTATCCCCCGTCGCAAATTCCTGCTTGGATGGCCAACCAGCGAGGGAAATCCATGTCAAAGCTCTCAAATTTTGAGATTGAAGGCCTTTTCGGTCATAAAAGCGTATCGTTGCCGATTGACGACGATGCACTAATAATCGTCGGACCAAACGGAATTGGGAAGAGCTCTGTTGCAATAATATTCTACTTATTTATGTCCCGGCAGTGGAGCCGGCTTCTCAGTTATCAATTTTCAAGCGTCTCAGTGACGATCAGCGGTGAAAAAATCACAGCTAAACGTGACGACATCAGCGGGATAGTGGACTTTAAACAAGCACTTTCATCGATACCGCCCCAATCGAGATATAGACTACTTTATGATCGGCTTTCGAGCACCAATCTCGTTGAGGAATTCATTTCCGCAAAGTGGACGTCAGAGACTCGCCGACAGTTTTCTGAGATTCTTAACGTGGCTCCAGCAGAGCTAAACACAACTCGTCGGATGCTAATCAACCGCTTTGCTTCTGACAGCGACATATTCAACGGCGCTCGGATACAGCTCGAACAGCAGATCTCCAATCTGTTCCGGTCTCGGTTATTGTTCTTGCCAACCTATCGCAGAATCGAAAAGGATATTAAGGAAATATTCCCTGACTTCGAGCAGCGAATTAGGCAATATGATCTGAATGAAATGACAAGATCTGGAACACATTTTGTTGAGCTAGTGAGCTTTGGAATGGAAGATGTGAGAAGGAATATTGAGAAGACAATGCAGTCACTCCGAGACTACTCACTTGCTCAGTACAACAATTTGTCGGGAAGCTATCTTGGTGACGTTATTCGTGAGAGGGCTGATCGATTCGATAGCAAAGAGATCGACAAATTAACTGAGTCGGGTATCTCCTCTATATTGAATCGGGTGAGCGAGAACGCTCTTTCCAGAGACGACAAGCGCCTACTGCTCCAGAAGATAAAAGGCATACAGGGAAAAAAGAAGTCGAAGTTAAGTGTTAACGATAGGTATCTTGCTCACTATTTTACAAAATTGGAAGCAGCCACTGACGACATTAGACATAGAGAGAGCAACGTTTCAACATTTGTGGACGTATGCACGAGATATCTTTCCCCAGATAAGCATATCGAGTACGACGAAGTAAGCTTTACGTTGTCCGTTGTGAACGAGAACCAAACCGAGATCGGGCTGGGCTTGTTGTCATCAGGTGAGAAGCAAATCATTTCTATTTTCGCCCATTTGTTCCTTGACGATACAACTGACCAGATAATCATAATCGATGAGCCAGAGCTGTCCCTATCTGTTCCATGGCAGAAGACTTTTCTTCCGGACATCGTGGATAGCGGACGATGCGATTTCCTTCTTGCCGTCACTCATAGCCCGTTCATCTATGACAATGGTCTTAGGAGCAAGGCAATAGATCTGAGGAAGCACACACTTAACCGGGGGTAGTAGATGGAGTCGGTGGGGGACTTTGCCGAACTGCTAATTGCAGAGGCACGCAAAGGCGTTGCTATTTTCCATGAATTTAGGGTCAGCGCCAACGAGAATGAGGAGACAATGCACGCCTTTTTTGAGGGCGACGATGACAAGCATTTCTACCTTGCGGAAATTCGGCGTCGGCTCAAAGGACGGATTCTGCGGATCTACATCTGTGACGGGAAGCGCACTGTCTTAGAAGTCCATGGCGATATCATTGAGAGTGGAACCGGTAAGATCGAAGATTGCCTATTTTTCGTTGATCGGGACTACGATGATTGGGAGGGCGGGATTGGCAATCCTGCAACCGAACTCATTTACGTTACGGATACGTACTCGGTAGAGAATTGGGTGGCCGGCGCTGAAGGATTGGAAATTCTATTGGCGGATTTCGCAAGGCTGACCGCTAGAGACACCAATCGACTGTTGCAAAGATACAAATCAAGCTTTGCCAAGTTTGCGAGTCTCCTTCAGCCGATTATCGCATGCGCCTTAGCAATTAGGACTGGTGGGACGAAGCCCAATTTCAACAATGTTAAACTGCAGAGGGTTTTTCAAATCGTCCCACCGGATGGGATCGAAACTCGACCGCAGGGGGCAGATGACTTCAAGCGCTCTGCGGGGATCGACGGGATAGAGGTTCCCGCTGGCGAGTTAGAAAAATGGCGGCTTCTGTTGGAGCAGGCTGGAGAGCACCTTTGGATCCGAGGGAAGTTTGCGCTTTGGTTTTTCGAGGCGGCGATTTCGAGTGCTCTGAGTGAATTCCCTGCCAGCCAGCGAGTGGGTCCTGCGTTACAGATCGTCGCTCAGAAGCGGTCTTTCGAAGCGTTGGCACCTAGGGTTACAAAACCTGCGACTCTGATCGACTATTTGGAGCGCCGAATGGGCTAGATGGCCCATGTGCCAAATGACCCTGCTCTTATGGGAATGACTGTATCCGACGATCCGTGTCCCACAAGAGTTCCATTGACATTTTAGGAATAATGTCTCATAGACTCTTAGAGTTTATTGGGAAGGATTTCGCATGTTTGTGGGCTACGCCAGAACCAGCACCGTTGAGCAGCAGGCTGGCTACGAAGCGCAACTTCGGGATTTGAAATCGCAGGGATGCGATAAGGTTTTCAGCGAGCAGGTTTCTTCCGTTAATTCCAATCGTCCGGAATTGGAGCGGGCAATCGAGTTCGTGCGAGAGAACGATGTTCTCGTTGTTACCCGACTTGATCGCCTTGCCCGTTCCGTAGCGGACCTAAGCCAGATTGTTGCCAGACTCGAAGCCAAGCATGTCGGTCTGAAAATCCTAGACATGGCCATAGATACCACGTCGCCTACTGGCAGACTTTTGATGAACCTCGTCGGATCAATTGCGCAGTTTGAACGAGAAATTATGCTGGCACGTCAGCGTGAAGGCATCGCCAAGGCGAAGGCCGAAAACAAGTTCAAGGGGAGAGCGCCCACTGCCCGTCGAAAGTCGGATACTATCTGGTCAATGCATCAGGCAGGCAAGAAGCCAGCTGAAATTGGCAAGGAACTCGGCATTGGACGGTCATCCGTCTATCGGATTTTGGCAGAAGCCGCTTAGCAAGGAGATTTTCCCAATTTGCCTGAAAATCGGCTGATGCATCGTCGCCTTAAAACCCAAAAGAAGACATTTCGAATCATCGAGATGCATCTGGCGGAAAAGAGTCCGAACAAAATTGCAGCCGTGACAGGGTTGAGCCGATCCACGGTGCGCAGGGTCATTTCCGACATAATGGACAATCAGCGATTTGGATCGAAGGCCAATTGAACAGCCAATCGACTAAGGCAAAAAGGAAGGCTATCCCCGGATTCACGCTGGCTGAACTTGACGAAAGGGATGGCGTCGAGCGTTTCGAATATCTGATGGACGCTTTCGACAAATATTTCGCCAGCGAGGAACGCAGGGCATCACGGGCAATGCCTCCCCACGGTGTAAATGACAATCAAAACCGCTGATGAAGTCAGGAACTGCGGCAATTGCCGGCATTTGGCTTGGTTGGTGGCGATGGGATTGGGCGCTCGATGTGCTCACCTTGCCTGCCGGTCCTGCCGTCGAGGATGTTTGTTTGCCGGCACCATGAGCCTGTCAATCGGTTGTGACGGGAGCTCCACGATCTCGAAGTGCCTCATAGAGCTGCGCTGGTCCAAGCAGCACATCCTTCAAACCGTCCCTGACTTTCTTTGACTCGAGCGCCTGCTTGCTCATGGCCGTATGCGCAGCAAGAGCGTCCATGATGGCGTTCATAATCTCGTCCGAAAGCGTCGGCGAATTGGCGAACTGCGCCTTCGTGTTGTTGCTGGCCTGCAAAACCAATTCCTTGGATTCCAGCAGTTTCCCCTTGATCACGTTGTTCACGTAAACCAGTTGATCATCGTCGGACAGATCACCCTCGAACAGGTCATTCACCTTAGCAATGATTTCGGCAAGGAGCGCTTTTTCCTTGTCCTGAACGGCGCCTGAACCGGCCTCGGAAAGCGGCACAAGTTTCCCCTTCTCGCCCTCGCTGACCGACAGCGGCAGTCGGCCCTGAGACTTCAGATTGTGGTGGGTCAGGATCACTTTTGAGAGGTCGATGCCTTCCCGTTCCCGGCCAAATTCCAGCAGCGGAACCAGCCGCCGGTAGAAGATGAAACGCTTCTCGATGGCGGTGTTGCCGTAGTCGAATATCTGCGACAGGAAGCTATAGAGCCGCTGATAGGCTCCCATGTCGCCTTTGAACAGGATCAGCGAATTGGTTTCGTCACGAGCGCCGGCAGTTGCCTTGTCGTCTCCCTTGTCCAAGGCAGTTTGCAGGCCCTCCCGAGCGTTTTTGAATTTCTTGAGCAATCGGTCGGCCACCTGCTCCAAAGCTGCTACCAGGTCGCCCTGCTGGCTTTTGGGGTCCATTTCGACCCTAACAACTCGATCAACCTCGTAATCGTCATAGTGGCCGCTGGCATCCAGCTTGGCCCGGAGGTTGAACACCAGGTTCGGATCGGTAACGGCCTCCAGTGCCGCCGTGTCGTAGTAGGTTCGGAAGGCCGCAAGGATCTCGTCCGAACTGTTCACGAAATCGAGGATGTAGGTCGTGTCTTTGCGGGGATAAGATCGATTCAGCCGGGAAAGGGTTTGCACCGCTTGAATCCCGGCAAGCCGTCGGTCGATATACATGCCACAGAGGAGCGGCTGATCGAAACCAGTCTGGAATTTGTTGGCCACCAGCAGCAGCTGGTATTCCTCGCCGGCAAAGGCTTCCCGGATATCCCGTCCCTTCAGGTTCGGATTTAGCTCCTTGCTGTTTTCCGTGAGTGGGTCGGGGCCGCTTTCCTTGTCATCAACCTCGCCGGAAAACGCTACCAACGCTCCGATCTTATAGCCCTTGGATTTGATGTATTTCTCGATGGCTATTTGCCAGCGGACTGCCTCTTTCCGGCTCGCCAAGACCACCATCGCCTTGGCTTTGCCATCGAGCAGAGGAGCAACGTTCTCTCGGAAATGCTCAACGACAATCTGAACCTTCTGGCTGATGTTGTAGGGGTGAAGCCGAACCCATTGCATGATGCCCTTCAGGGCTGCATCACGTTCAACTTCCTTGTCGTCCCATTCCTTACCGCCGTTGGCCAGTTTGAACGCCAGCCGATACGGAGTGTAGTTCTTCAGGACATCGAGAATGAACTCCTCCTCGATAGCCTGCCGCATCGAATAGACATGAAAAGGCGCAGGCAGATTGCCGGGACCAACGGGTTCATCCGGCTTCGGAAGCCTCCCGAACAACTGCATCGTTTTTGATTTCGGGGTGGCGGTGAAGGCAACATAGGTGATGCCTTTTTCATTCGCCCGTACCGCCATTTGGGCCGCCAGCAAATCTTCTGTGCTGACCTCGCCGCCGTCACCCAATTCGGCCATTTCCTCTGGCGAAAGAACTTGCTTCAGCATCGAGGCCGCTTGACCGGTCTGCGACGAATGCGCCTCATCGGCAATGACGGCAAATTTCTTGCCTTGAGTTGCGGCCAATTCCCGAACCGCCTCCAACGCAAACGGAAAAGTCTGGATGGTGCAGACTATGATTTTCTTGCCTTCATTCAGCGCCTTGGCCAATTGCCCGCTTTTGCTTTCTCCTTCGCTCTTGATGGTGACCACCACGCCGGTGGTCCGTTGAAAATCGAACAGGGCTTCCTGCAACTGTGAATCAATGACGTTGCGGTCGGAAACCACGATGATGGTGGAAAAAAGCTTCTCATTCTTGTCGTCATGCAGATCGGCTAGAAAATGAGCCGACCACGAGATCGAATTCGTTTTTCCAGACCCTGCCGAATGTTGAATCAGGAACTTGCCGCCGGCCCCTTCGGACAACACGGCTTGCTGTAGTTTTCTGGTAGCGTCCAATTGATGGTACCGGGGGAATATCACACCGATGATCTGCTTTTTCGAATCCCGCTTCGTGACCAGATATCGGCCAATGATTTCGAGCCAGCTTTCTCGCTGCCAAACCTGCTCCCATAGATAGCTGGTGCGATGGCCATGCGGGTTGACCGGATTGCCCTTGGCACCGTCGTTACCCAAGTTAAAGGGCAGGAAGCGGGTCACCGGCCCTGCCAGTTGCGAGGTCATGTGAACTTCGCTGTTGCTGACAGCAAAGTGCACCAATGCACCGCTCGGAAAATTCAAAAGGGGTTCCGGCGATTGGCCTTTTGGCTTCGGATTTCGGTCAAACCGGTATTGGTCGATGGCATCGCCAATGATCTGTGTGAAGTCGGTTTTCAGCTCTGCCGTGGCGACAGGGATGCCGTTGAGAAACAGCACCAGATCAAGGCAATTCTCATTGGATTTGGAGTATCGGACCTGCCGAACGACACGAAGTCTGTTGGCCTGATATTTGGCGACGATCTCCGGATTCATCGCCATTGCCGGCTTGAACTGAGCCAGTGACAAAGGCTGTCTCAGGCCGATCAGTTCAACGCCATGGCGCAGCACATCCAATGTGCCACGATCATCCAGCTGTTTACGAATGCGATCAAACAGGACGGATTCGGCAGAAGCGCCATGGTTCTTGACGAGAGTTTCCCATGCCCTTGGCTGCGTTTCCTGAATCCAAGCTACGAGATCCGGCGGAAACAGCGCACATCTTCGATCATACAAACTGGCGCTGCCACTATCGTAGAGCCATCCATGAGCAGAAAGGTGTCTGCAGATTTCGTCTTCGAAGCTGATTTCTTTGTGAATGCTCATTCCGCAGCCACCTGCTGCTGCACCCTATCACGCACATCAATTTTTCCGGTGACGGCTGCGGAAATCAAAGCGCTGCGGCGCTCTTGAAGAAGATCGATTGCAGTTGTGGCTTCATCTACTAGGGCATCAGATTTGCCATTTTCCGACTCGAGGAATTCAGCGATCAGATGTTGCTCATGCAAAGGAGGAACCGGAACAATAATATTGCGTATGTCTTCGACATTCATTCGTTTGAACGTGGAGCCAATCATCCGGAGAGCCAATTGATTAATGACACTGCTGGACCGCATGACATATTGAAGAAAATCTGTTGACGACCCACAGTCTTTTTTTCGTAGGAGGCATACATCCTGCCCCATAGCAAATGGCGGGTGCCACTCAGCGACCTGAGCGACTTCGCCGACTGTAGCGTTTCTCGTAAATATTAAGTCGCCGACCTGTGGCCGACGGTTTCCTTCAATAAGCTGCTCATAAAAACCATCGGTTGTCTGTCTGGCACTCGAAAGATCAACAAAGCGCCCCTGCACTTCTTTTATGCTGACCAAGGGAATGCCGTCATCAACAAACTCTGCGGTCAAGTGCTTGCAGTCTGTAACGTTCCACGTTCGTTTTAGGGGACTAACATGCCAATGCGCCGGAACCTCTCCCAACCACTCAACCCCGGAATCCTTCATCGGCACGTTGGGATTGAGGCCCTTTGTGACCGCATGGGAAATGACCGCTAGCCGCTTTTCCTTCACCAATTTGATTAGCCGTTTTTGTTCCTCAACTAGCGCATCGATTTTGGCCGTTTCTCGGTCAAGGAAGGCGGCGATGTTGGCTTGTTCTTGCGGAGGCGGGAACGGGAACACGAAATCGTTGAAGCTTTCGGTCGGCATGCGCCAACGGCCAAGCTGGGACGATCCTTGGCCAAAGGCGTAAAAAACCTTCCGCCTGTACCCGTTTTGAAAGAGATAAAGAAAGAACCCATCAAACATCCCATCCGATTTCGAGGTAAATACCCGATAGTCAGGACTCGTAACGCCACGACTGGTAGAGATATCAACATATCCGGTGAGCAAGTCCATATGGTTCATGACGAAATCATTAGGCTCAACGATTTGATACTTGGAGTAATCCATCGAAAGTTGCCCATCGTTACTTTCAATGTCTTTGATTTTTATCCCCCTCTGCGTAACGGAGAGAACGTCAATGCCATCCGTGTTTGCGATGCGTTTTTTGATCTCAAATAACGATTTGATCCTACGTGCCTGCCAATGGCTCGGCACTTTTCCTAGCCATTCAGCGCCAGATTCCTTGTAGCTCTCATATTCCGGAAAACTCATGCCGCCAGACCTTCGATCATGGTCTTGACTCGGTCCGTGACCAGCTTCAGATCAGTGTCGATTTCGGCCAATGAGCGTGGCGGCTCGAAAACATAGAAATGCCGGTTGAATGGGATTTCATAACCAATCCTCGTCTTCTCGTGGTCGATCCACGCATCTGGTGCATGGGACAAAACTTCTCGCTTGAAATAGCTTGCAATTTCCTCCGACAGCGGCACGTTTTCCGTGTCCCGCAGAGACGAATCCGCCTGTGGCTTGCCTTTCTGCTTACCTCTTTCTCCCAGAACGATTTTCCCAGCTTCATCCCTTAGAGGGCGCTCGACCGTGATGGTGCGATAGCCAAAAGCGTCATTTGGAAAGATGAGTGAAAATGGAGCGAGCCTGACCTTGCCGCCTTCGGGAGTCTTCGGAATAGCCGCTCCACTCGGTACCACCACAGTGGTGCCAACTTCCTTGTCTTCGCTGTCAAACACGGTCGCCAACTGCGCCTCGGCAAATTCACCGAACAATTTGGTCACGGTAGCGATATGTTCCTCGCCCATTTCTCGGCGCTTGGATCCAAGACTTTTCCGCATTTTTCGCCACATGGAGGATGCGTCGATCAGCTGAACCTTGCCTTTGCGATGGTCAGGCTTCCGGTTCGACACGATCCAGACATAGGTGGAAATGCCGGTGTTGTAGAACATGTCGGTCGGCAGTCCGATGATGGCTTCGACCAGATCGTTTTCCAGCAGATGACGGCGGATTTCGCTTTCGCCGCTACCAGCCCCGCCCGTGAACAACGGCGAACCGTTCAGGACGATGCCGAACCTGCAACCGCCTTCCGACGCTGGGCGCATCTTCGAAAGCAGGTGCATCATGAACAAAAGCGAGCCGTCCGAAACTCTAGGAAGCCCGGGACCAAATCGGCCATTATGGCCCTGGCTTTTATGTTCTCGGCGAACTTCCTTTTCGACCTTTTTCCATTCAACGCCAAAAGGCGGATTGGACAGCATGTAGTCGAATTTCTTGCCATGGTGACCGTCATCGGAGAGCGTGTTGCCGGCGACGATGTTGGCGACGTTCTGCCCTTTGATGAGCATGTCTGCTTTGCAGATCGCATAGGACTCATCATTGAGTTCCTGCCCGAACATGGTCAGTCGGGCCTGCGGGTTCATGTCCTCCAGATGTTCGCCTGCAACCGACAACATGCCCCCGGTGCCGGCAGTGGGATCATAGATGGTGCGAACGACTCCCGGCTTCGACAATGCGTCGTCATCCTCAACGAAGATCAGGTTGACCATCAACCGGATCACCTCACGGGGTGTGAAATGCTCACCAGCCGTCTCGTTGGAGATTTCCGCAAATTTCCGGATTAGTTCTTCAAAAACATGCCCCATCTGGCTATTGCTGACCCGCTCTGGATGCAGGTCGATGCCGGCGAATTTCTCGGCCACCAGATAAAGCAGTCCGTTCTTCGCTAGACGCTCGACCTGAGTGGCGAAGTCGAACCGCTCAAAGATGTCTCGGACTTCCGGTGAAAAGGCTTGGATGTAAGCAAATAGGTTTTCACGGATGTGATCCTGATCACCCAGCAGCCGTTTCATGTCCATTTCGGACGTGTTGTAAAAACTCTGTCCCGACTTCCTGAGCAGGAACGGATCGGGATTCAGCCCGGCCTTCGTCTTTTCCGCAAACTCGGCCAGAACCGCCACCTTGGTCGACTCGAGAACGCAATCCAGACGCCGCAGAACTGTGAACGGCAGGATCACCTTTCCATAGTCTGACTGTCGATAGTCCCCCCGGAGAAGATCCGCTACGGACCAGATGAAGGACGAAAGGACGTGTTGATTCATGGTGACTCCGGATCAGTCCAGCAAAACGGCTATTGAACCAGCAGCAATTCATCGCAGCAAGCCGATCCAGCATGAATGATACCGACTGAAACTGACCCGGAGGTTACCACTACGCCATACCAACTGCGACTGCGCCACAATTGAGGGAGGCATCATTGCAGGACCGTTTTGCAATAGCCGGCTCACAAAATCTCCGAAGCGCCTCGTTATGAGGCAAAATGCTGAAATTCATAAATACCTTTGTATCACATTCGGTACGGCTCTAATCAAAGGTATACCAATAATGAAAACTCCCAACATCAAATCCGGCGCTGGCTCATATCGCCTCGTCAGATCCAACATATTCGAACACATGGTTTCAACTTTAGAACTTTACGGCGAGAAAAGTGAGCACCCACTTATGTCAATGCTGTTAGAGCAGGCTCACGATTCTGAACAAATTGAATTGGAGGACAACGAAATTGGCTAAATCACACAAACGGCTTTCGGCAACTCTGCTTCAGGGCGACCTTCAGCGATTGACTGAGCTTTCCGAAACGTCCGGCGTTTCAATTTCATGCATTGCTCGACAAGCGATTCGAAAGTACCTCGCTTCCTTTGAGTGAAAGCTGCTTAATGGCGAGAGCGCCAATCCGTTTTTGGTACTTTGGCTGATTAGGGCGTAATTACAGCAATACTTTTTATGTAACAATTCGTGATCATTGACGGAGAGAAATCACTTCAACTCGACTGATACATAGAACAAATATCATCGACTATTGAACATATGTTCTACATCATCCCTGTGGAAACGTAGATGCATATACACATATGGATTACTATTGAATTTTGAAAACATTGACGATCTCGAACCCATCCACCAGCCGGTCAATTAAGTTTCCGGTCGTGCATACGAAATGTGGAAATGCCTTCGCAATCGAACTTTTGAGAATGGAATATCGGAACTACCAGCAAAGCAAGAAGGGCTGCTCAAACTCGCTTGCAAGAGCCGGCAATGTGAACCTCACAACCGGCAACTTTCATGATCTTGGGTTCTAACGGGTTCATGAGGTCCGACTAAAAAGTCTGGCATAAAGGGGAAAAACGGCGTCCTTTCCCTTCCAATCAAATGGTTGCCTTATAGAACGTGTCTGATGGCCATAGTGCAAAACTGGCAGCAGGAACACACCTTTCCCTTCCACTTTAGAATTGGTTCTTCCCTGCACATTTTGGAAAACCGATTCTAATGGCAGGGAAAAGTGTGTCCTTCAACCAGTGCAACATTAAAATCTTCTTTCAACACATTCTAACGAAAACAATTGGAATATTGAGCGAAGCGAAATTGCCGAAGGCAACCAATTGAATGAGCCAATAACCCATTTCGCCTTCTTCAAAGGCTTCATTGCTTCGCATTGTTCTAGAAATCGCCCTAACCGAATCCATAAAGATCCGGTTTGATATCATTCCCGATCACCACTTTTCCAATATATGAAAACTGTTGAATATTACAGAAGATGTGATTTGACAGATTGTTTGACCGTTCCTAGATGCATCGAAGATTTAATTACGAGCAAAATAAATGGCGTTCGGATTCACCAAAGATGTTTATGTTGCTGACGAGCGAGGAATTAAATCCCTGCCGGTAGAACAGAAACGATTTTGGGAAAAAGTTGCCAAAGTCTTGAACGCTCGCAATTCCAATCTTGGCGATGGTGAAGTAGCCACCGCCATGGCTGACAGAATGCTGAGAGACAATCCGTGGGGCTATATTCCCCCATGGATTGAACGTGAGTTTCCCGGAACTGGGGAACGATATTACAAAAAGCCAATTAAAAAGGAAACAAAGACAATGCCGAGGTATAGCAATCAAACTCTTGCCAAAAATGCATTGCGGGATATCCGCAATTCTATCAAATGGCTGAATGATAGCCTCGAATGCATCGAGGAACGGAATGTCATCGAACTATCACCAGATGATTATACAGATTTGATGGAAGGCGGACTAAGGGTGTTGAATAATCTTTCAGATTTTCCGAAAGCCACAGGCGATGATGGCTGTTTTCAGGAGCGTTGGATTGAAGTTAAAGAGAAGACTGCCAAACCCTCCAATGGTCACCGATAAATTAGCCACAATTCCAACCTTGACAGCCGCCAAACGTCACAACTATTTGGATGAGCGTACAGGCATGAGAAAGAACGATTCTGGATAAAGAACATTGCCACCAATTTTTGAATAGTTCCAATTTTCAGGAAACAGCTTGTCCCACCAATCTACCATCTGCGCCTGATGGAAACTCAGTACGAACAACGCCATAAGACCAGACAAAGCGCCAGCCAGAACAAAGCCGGTGACTGACAAGATGGACGTGTGCAGATTTGCAGCCCAATTTACGACACGCAAATCTGTCAACCCCGGATTTCCGATTTTGTTGAATCCCTCACAGCAACCAGTGCCGCTGCACCTATCCACTGATATGTCCGCTGGTGTAAGGGCTGTCCTGATCAATGAGGGGCAGCGTTATGAACATCAGGCAGGGTTTCAAGCGGATTTACATTATCGGCGTGGTAGCAGCCGAATTGGCGCTGGTGATACGGCCACTGCTCACCATTGGCATGACAGCACCAACGAGGGAAATGCGGGCAAGTGCCATGAAAATTGCGACCATGGAGTTTCTGTTGCTTCTGTTTGCTGCGGCAGTCGTTTGGGTAATAATTGACTGGATTTGGCGTGGGTTCAGCGAACCCGGCGCATAGGATATGTCTTCCTATGCTTGCCCCTGCCCTACTTCTGCCTACCAATGATACCCCGCACCGTGATACGTGCCATGTCGAGTTGTGCACCGATCCTGCGAGGCGATAGCCCTTCACTGTTTAGCTGCATGATGTTGGCAATCACTGCCTGTTCATCAGCACGTTCCATCAACCGGCCACCTTCCGCTATCTCGTAGCCAAATGGCCTTGTGCGGAACACTTGATTCAAAAGGATTCGCACTGAAACGGCGCTATAGCGTTGGGAAAGCGTGTCGAACGAGGGAACGCCTACAGAACGGCCCTCTCGTTAGCTGACGTTAGGAATGCATTCCTATCAAATTGTCCCACGCTTTGCAGTTCACCAATCATGCCATCAATGGCTTCCCGGTCTGCTTCATCCCCATTGGCAACCAACCACTCCAATTCCTTACCGACATGCTGCACAATGTGGTTCAGCAATCCCACTGCCGTTTCACTATCGCTTGGAAAAGAATCCGGCTTGTCAGAGTCGACATGGGTTACTGCGAATGCCTTCCTTGGATTGGTGCAATCAACATGAACCATACGGGAACCACCGCCTTTGAATGTCACGGTGAACGATGCACCAAACTTGCTGGATACATCACGGATCAATGTCACTCGTTCTACCAATGTGCGGATATGTGACGCTGCCTTGGTCCGAAGGTTACACAGTGCGTCGGTGCTGATGTCGGTAGGGAAGTTAATGGTGTTGGTTTCACTGGATGCTTTCCGTTCCAACTGGATTTGATGCCGTTCATTTTCCAGAGATTTTATCTGTTCTGAAATCAAATTCAGCTTGGCTTGGTCTGCATCAATGCCCGTTTGCAGGGTAGCGGCAAGGCTATTGTTTTTGCGTACCATGCCAGCAATCGCCAGAATGTTTTTTTGTGTCTCTTGGCGCTGCCCTTCCAACTGCTGAAGCTCTTTGGTGATTTCATCGGCACGTGAAGCCGTTCCACCATGAATGATGGTCTGCATGTCAATCTCATTCACGAATGACAAGAAGGCTTCTTCAAAAACTTTATAGCTCCACGGTCTGGCGTGACAGTTCCCGGTTCTGGTTCCCTTGCAATAGAACTGTGTGGCCCTGCCCGGCTTTGGCGTAACAATCGTCATCGGTTCACCGCAATGGTGACACTTGGCGATACCCTGAAACAGATTGGTGTAGGCTAGCCCCTTCCTGCCTTTAGAATGCCTCTGACGGGATGCCATGCCAGCCTGTGCCCGGTAATAATCTTCCTTGGAAACGATCACGGGAAACAGCCCCGGAATTGGGTCTGACTTGTTAGGATGATAGTCACCATAGACGGCCTTGGACTTCAAAATGTATGCGACGTTCGCAACGGTCCAATATTCTGCCCTGCCCTTCCTACGCTTATCCATGGCAAAGGGCTTCACTCCGGCATTGTTCAGGGTCTTGGCGATCTTGGGCAAACCACACCCGTTCAGGCACAAATCAAAAATCCACCGGACAATCTCTGCCTTGTATTCATCAGCGGCGGCTTTCCCATTGGCATCTTTGTAAAGCCAACCCGGAAGATTGCCGGAAACTACCTGACCAGTTGCGACAGCCCTTACATTGCGGCTTTCGTAGCTTCTTTTGACACGACCACCTTTTGTTACGGATTCCTCTTTTGCCCGCATGGCGACAAGCACGAGGTACAAGGCGTCCATGTCGTTGCAATCGGGCTGATAGGTCTTGTTATCGGTCAAGGTGACGATGGAAATCCCGGCTGACCAAATGTCCTGAACAATGGCCGCCGTTTTGAAGGCACCTTGGCGGCTTACACGGTCGATGGATTCCACCAGAAGATATGAACCTTTTGGAATCTTCCCTTCTTTGGCGGCTGTCATAAATGCGCCAAGGGCACCATCGGAAATATTCTTTCCCTTGAAGGCGGAAACACCGGCATCAAGCATGATCCTATCATCAGCAAGCATGACTCCATTGGCTTCAGACCACTCATCCGCCAAATGTTTTTGTCTGCGGTACGAGTCACCGGAACCTTGAATGGCTGTTGACCAGCGGATGTAGGAATATGCAATTTTCGTACATTCTGGATTTGTAGAAAAAGTCAATGAATTCATTAGTTTGGACCTGTTTGAACCGATATGGGAAACCGAACTTGAATAAACAAGGCTTCCCGGTGTTCAAACAACTACTGCATCACACGCCAGACGAAACCAGCGGCGAAAACACGCTCGGCTATGGTCGAGAGGATGCGGTCGTCGGTAATGTCAGCCACTGCGGCGTTGTCGGGCATAGGTCCGAGCAGCGACGCCAGCGCCGCTTCCCCGCCCTTGCGTTTGGCCGCGCGGGCGCGGATTGTCTGAAAATCCATCATTGTTCCTCACCTTTATCGCGTCAATCTACCACTTCCCGTGCGAACCAGTAGCCTCTACCTCTATCGCTGACGACGGAGGCGACGATGAGCAAGACGATCGAGGAACTGGCGAACCGTTGGCTGAAGCGAAAG
This sequence comes from Mesorhizobium sp. WSM4813, assembly GCF_055811555.1. Classification (NCBI taxonomy): domain Bacteria; kingdom Pseudomonadati; phylum Pseudomonadota; class Alphaproteobacteria; order Hyphomicrobiales; family Phyllobacteriaceae; genus Mesorhizobium; species Mesorhizobium sp. WSM4813. Next base: position 25,217 of record NZ_JBVVQU010000010.1, on the reverse strand, counting down.
CCGGACGGCCTCAGCGCACCTGAAAACCGGGTGCTGCAATCAACGCTCGAGCGCACCACGATCTCCAAGGATACCAACAAGGCTATCGCCTTTCATCAGACGTTTGGCGACCGCCTGGCCGACACCATCGCCCGGATCGGCGGTTCGTGGTCCTTCATCCTGACATTCGTTACCTTCCTGATCCTGTGGGCGGCGGGCAATGTCTGGCTTTTGACGCGCGACGCCTTCGATCCCTATCCCTTCATCTTCCTCAACCTCGTGCTTTCCATGGTCGCTGCCCTGCAGGCGCCGGTGATCATGATGGCGCAGAACCGCCAGACCGAGCGCGATCGTATCGATGCCGCGCACGACTACGAGGTCAATTTCAAGGCCGAGATCGAGATCATGGCGCTGCATGAAAAGCTCGATGAACTGCGCCACAGCCAGATCATCGGCATGCGCGACGAGATCGCCCGGCTAGCCGAGCAGGTGAAGCGCATCGACGAGATTCTGTCGAAGCAGCGGACGCGTCCATGACGGATGCCATCCATAATCTCATCGCACAATATGGGCTGATTGCCGTCTTTCTGGGCTGTGTCGCCGAGGGCGAAAGTGCCGCCCTCCTTGGCGGGTTTTTCGCCCATCAGCATGTCTTCGTCCTGTGGCAGGCGTTTCTGGCGGCCTCGATCGGCGCCTTTGTCGGCGACACTTTCTTCTTCACCCTCGGACGGAGCTTCGCCGATCATCCGCTCGTGATCAAATTGAGATGTCGGCCAGGCTTCAGTCACGCCTATCGTCTCGTCTCCAACCATCCCGATATTTTCGTGCTGTCGAACCGCTTCATTTACGGCCTGCGCCTTGTCGGCGGCATCGCGGCCGGATTGTCCGGCATTGCCGTGACGCGCTTTGTCATTCTCAACGTCATTTCATCCATAGTCTGGGCCGGATTGTTCACCACCATCGGCTATGTGTTCGGGCTGGGCGCGGAACGCATCGTCGGCCAGGCGTTGGCTCGTCACGAGCGATTGCTGATCGCTCTGGCCATCGGCCTGGCAGCGGCGATCCTCGCTTGGTTCATCGCCCGCCATGTCGCCAAGAAAGAACGTGCCAGGGACACTAAGGAGAGTTGAGGATCAGCCGACACCGAGCGCCCGGTCGCCACGATCGAGGATCAGCGGAATGATCAGGTCTTCCTCATCGGCAAGATGCCGGGTCAGCATGGCGATCAACCGGCTGTTCTCGTCGGCATAGGCGTCGGCGGCAAAGCGCTGCTTGTCCTCGCTGTCCTGAAGCGTGCGGATGAAGGCGTTCGCGGTCTCGGCATTGCGCTCCAGCCCCTCATGGATCGTGTGATGATCGGCATCGAGAATTTCGAAGCCGCGCTTCAGCCTTGTCTCCGCCTTGGCGAAGACCGGAAAATAATGATGGTCCTCGACATTGTGGTGGCCGTCGAGATTCCCGAGAAAATGGTTGAGGCGCGGCGCGAACCAGCGCGCAAACTCCTGCCCCGTCAGCCTGCCCTCGCGATAGTCGCCGATACCGTTAGTGAGCATGCCGCCGAGCTCGCGGAACATGTCGTGCCGCTGCAGCCACATAGTGGCGATGCCATGAATGTTGGTATGGCCCTGCCACGTCTCGCGCGGATATTTCTCAGTCAGCCAGCGCATATCGTCCGGCAGGCCTGCCCGCTCGAGCAGAAGAAAATCAGTAGCGTCCGACATGACGGTCTCCTTTGGTAACCGCCATATAAGAGGTAAGGTATTAGATCGGTAGCCCCAAGATTCGCTCGATGATGGCGATGCCCCAGACGCCGGCAACGATCACCACCGAAATCAGCACCGCCAGCGAACCGCAGTCCTTGGCGAGCTGGATATCGACGTTGAACTCCCGGCTGAACGCATCGCATGCGGCCTCTATGCCGGTGTTCAGCACTTCGACCATGATCAGCAGCAGCACCGCGCCGATCAGCAGGGCATAGCCGCGCCATGACACGGAAACAAACCAGCCGAGCGGTAGAGCCAGCACAAGCAGCATCAGCTCCTGCTGGAAGGCTCTTTCGCTGGAAGCCAATTTGCGAAATGCCCGCACTGAATTGAAGAAAGCATCGATCAGCCGCTGCATGCCAAACCTTTTCCGAATCACCGGCAGGGGATAGCGCAATGGCCGGATCAAGGGAATAAGGCGGCCTCTGCAAAAATCATTCGTCGGCGACCTTGTCACTCATCCGCGACCTTGATCGACGGCGTCGACTTCTCGAACCGCGGCAGCCCATCGTCGATCGTGTAGTAGTCGCCCTTGTCGCCGACGAAGATGTGACATTGCCCCTGAAGTCCCGTGGGCTCGTCGAATAGTCCCGCCAGAACCGAGATGTAGGCATCTTGCCGTGGCTTCCAGAACAGCAGCGAGCCGCATGTCTTACAGAAACCGCGTCTGGCAAACGAAGACGCTTCGTACCAGGTGATGCTCTCGGCACCTGATATTGTGATGTTCCCATCGGAGACATTGGTTGCAGCGTAGAAGTGACCACTCTGCTTCCGGCATTGCGAGCAGTGACAATAGATCACGCCGCGCAATGGCCCCCGCGTCCTGAAGCGCACGGCTCCGCACAGGCATGACCCGGTATGAGTGTCGTCCATCTCGCCCTCCCAACGCAGCATTGCGGCAGGATTCCAGTTTTATAGCCACCGCGCACGAGCAAATGCGACATAAAGCGGGCGTGTTCGAACTGCAGCTTTGGAACCGACCGCGACCCGATGGCGACCGAAATCAGCCGTTGACGGCCTGCTTGTGCTGGACCAAGTGGCTCTTCTTGAGCAGATCCGACACCAGGAATGCCAGTTCGATCGCCTGATCGGCGTTGAGGCGCGGGTCGCAATGGGTGTGGTAGCGATCCTGCAACTCTTCGGCGGTGATGGCGCGGGCGCCACCGGTGCATTCGGTGACGTTCTTGCCGGTCATTTCGATATGGATGCCGCCCGGATGCGTGCCTTCGGCGCGATGCACCTCGAAGAAGGTCTGAACTTCCTTCAGGATGCGATCGAACGGCCGCGTCTTGTAGCCGGCAGCCTCGATCGTGTTGCCATGCATCGGATCCGACGACCACACCACGCTGCGGCCTTCCTTCTTCACTGTGCGCACCAGCTTCGGCAGATGTTCGGCGACCTTGTCGGAGCCGAAGCGGGCGATCAGCGTCAGCCGGCCGGGCTCGTTCTCCGGGTTGAGCAGGTCGATGAGCTGCAACAGACCGTCCGGCGTCAGCGACGGGCCACATTTCAGGCCCAGCGGATTCTTGATGCCACGGCAGTATTCGACATGAGCATGGTCGGGCTGGCGCGTGCGATCGCCGATCCAGATCATATGGCCGGAGGTTGCGTACCAGTCACCTGAGGTCGAATCGACGCGGGTCAGCGCCTCCTCGTAGCCGAGCAGCAGCGCCTCGTGGCTGGTGTAGAAGTCGGTCTCGCGCAGCGCGTAATTGGTCTCCGAGGTGATGCCGACGGCCTTCATGAAGTCCATCGTCTCGGTGATGCGGTTGGCGAGCGACTCGTATTTCTCGCCCTGCGGGCTGTCGGACACGAAGCCCAGCATCCATTGATGCACGTTTTCCAGGCTGGCGTAGCCGCCCTGGGCGAAAGCGCGCAACAGGTTGAGCGTCGCCGCCGACTGGCGATAGGCCATCTCCTGGCGTGCAGGATCGGGAATGCGCGATTTGGCGTCGAACTCGATCCCGTTGATGATGTCGCCGCGATAGCTGGGCAGCGTCACGCCACCCTTGGTCTCGTTGTCGGACGAACGCGGCTTGGCGAACTGGCCGGCAACACGGCCGACCTTCACCACCGGCTGCGCGCCGGCGAAGGTCAGCACCACAGACATCTGCAGGAAGACGCGGAAGAAGTCGCGGATGTTGTCCGCGCCATGCTCGGCGAAGCTCTCGGCACAATCGCCGCCCTGCAGAAGGAATGCGTCACCGGCAGCGACCGTCGCAAGCTGCTTCTTCAGCTTGCGTGCCTCACCTGCAAAAACCAGCGGCGGAAACGTGGCGAGCTGGGCTTCCGTGTTCTTCAGCGCGGCAAGATCCGGATAGGCAGGAACCTGCTGGATCGGCTTTGCTCTCCACGAATTCGGCGACCATTTCGTCATCGTTGCACCCAACGTTCTTTCCAGCGGGTGCTATCGCCCGCCATTTCGCCCCAATATGGGGATCGCGGCTCCATACACGAAGCCGATTTCCTATTCTAGACCGGATTTGGACGTGTGGCGAACGGCCGTGATGCGCCAGAACTGCCGGCGTAGTCGTCGACCGAAGCACCAGCAACGCCTTGCTACGCAGCCTTCTCCACCAGCCGAGCCAGTTGCGTCATGACGACGGCCGCCCCTGCCAGACGCTTTTCAGGTGTTGGCCAGTCGCGGCTGAAGACGACGCTCTGGTCGGGCCGGATCTTGGCCAGCGAGCCCTGCTCGCCGATCAACTTGACCAGCCCGACAGGATTGGAAAACTCGCGCTTGCGGAAGTGGATGACGACACCCTTTGGTCCGGCATCGAGCTTTTCGACATTGGCCTTGCGGCAGAGCGCCTTGATGAAGACGATCTTCAGCAGATGCTTCACCTCCTCCGGCAACGGTCCGAAACGGTCGATCAGTTCGGCACCGAAGGCATCGATCTCCTCGGTGTTTTCGAGATCGCCGAGGCGGCGGTAGAGCGCCAGCCGCAGCTGCAAATCCGGAACATAGCTCTCCGGGATCATCACCGCCGTGCCGACGGCAATTTGCGGCGACCAGCCGCCGTCCTGCACCTCGCCGGAATCCTTCACCTCGGCGACCGCTTCTTCCAGCATCTGCTGGTAAAGCTCGAAGCCGACCTCCTTGATGTGGCCGGACTGCTCTTCGCCGAGAAGATTGCCGGCGCCGCGGATGTCGAGATCATGGCTGGCGAGCTGGAACCCTGCGCCCAGCGTGTCGAGCGACTGCAGCACCTTCAGCCGGCGCTCGGCGGTATCGGTCAGCTTGCGGTTGGCCGGCAGCGTGAACAGCGCATAGGCGCGCACCTTCGAGCGGCCGACGCGGCCGCGCAACTGGTAGAGCTGCGATAGGCCGAACATATCGGCGCGATGCACGATCAGCGTGTTGGCGGTCGGGATATCAAGACCGGATTCGACAATGGTGGTTGACAGCAGCACATCGTACTGGCCGTCGTAGAAGGCATTCATGATGTCATCGAGCTCGCCGGGCGGCATCTGGCCGTGAGCGACAGCCACTTTCAGCTCTGGAACGGATTCACGCAGGAAATCATGGATTTCCGCCAGATCGCTGATGCGTGGGACGACATAGAAGGAATGACCGCCGCGGTAGCGTTCCCTGAGCAGGGTCTCGCGGATGACCAGCGGGTCGAAGGGCGAGATGAAGGTGCGCACCGCCAGGCGGTCGACCGGCGGCGTGGCGATCAGCGACAGTTCGCGCACGCCGGTCAATGCCAGTTGCAGCGTGCGCGGGATTGGCGTCGCCGACAGCGTCAGCACGTGCACGTCGCTCTTCAGATCCTTCAGTCGTTCCTTGTGCTTGACGCCAAAGTGCTGCTCCTCGTCGATGATCAAAAGGCCGAGATTCTTGAATGAGATCGAGGCGCCGAGCAACGCGTGAGTGCCGACGACGATGTCGACCGTGCCCTCGGCGATGCCCTTTTTCGTCTCGGCCAGATCCTTGGCGCCAACCAGCCGCGAGGCCTGGGCGACGCGGATCGGCAGGCCGGAGAAGCGTTGCGAAAAAGTCTTGAAATGCTGGCGTGACAAAAGCGTCGTCGGCACCACCACCGCGACCTGAAACCCTTCCATCGCCGCGATGAAGGCGGCGCGAAGTGCCACCTCTGTCTTGCCGAAGCCGACATCGCCGCAGATCAGCCGGTCCATCGGCTTTCCGGCGCCCAGATCGCCCATGACCGAATCGATCGCCGTCTGCTGGTCGTCGGTTTCCTCATAGGGAAATCGCGCGGAGAATTCGCCATAGAGACCGTCCGCCGGCACCAGCGAAGGAGCGGCGCGCATCTGCCGCTCTGCGGCGATGCGGATCAACTGGCCGGCCATGTCGAGCAGCCGCCGCTTCAGCCGCGCCTTGCGCGACTGCCAGGCGCCGCCGCCGAGCTTGTCCAATGTCGCTTCGGCCGAATCCGACCCATAGCGCGACAGAAGCTCGATGTTCTCAACCGGCAGGAACAGCCGGTCGTCGCCGGCATAGTGGATTTCGAGGCAATCATGCGGCGCGCCGACCGCCTCGATGGTACGCAGCCCGATGAAGCGGCCGATGCCGTGGTCGGTGTGGACGACGATGTCGCCGGAGGACAACGCCGAGGCCTCGGCGATGAAGTCGGAAGGACGCTTCTTGCGCTTCGAACGACGGATCAGCCGGTCGCCCAGAATGTCCTGCTCGGCGACGACGACCAGTTTCTCGGTCTCGAAGCCGGATTCGAGCGGCAGCACGGCAAGTGCCGCCTGCCCCGGTTCGAGATTTTCCGCCTCGGCCAGTGTGGCGATCGGCTTGAGATTGCCGAGATGATGTTCAGCCAGGATCTGGCCGAGCCGGTCGAGCGAACCTTCGGTCCAGCCGGCGATGACGACGCGGCGGCGGGCGGCCCGCTCATCGGCAATGTGTTTTACGACGACGTCGAAGACGTTGATGTTAGGGTCGGCGCGTTCCTCGACGAAGCTGCGGCCATGCCGCGAGCCGGCATGGAAGATTTTCTTAGCGCCGGCATCCGGCGCATCGAACGGCGTGAAATCGATCGCTTCGCGCGGCCCAAGCGAAGCGATCAGGTTTTCGGGCGACAAATAAAGCAGGTCCGGCGGCACCGGCTTGTAAGGCACGGCGTCCTTCAGCGCGCCGTCGGCCTGCTTCCTGCGCGCCTCGTAGTGGTCGAGGATCAGCGCATGGCGTTCCGCCAGCGCTTCGTGCGCCAGATGGTCGAACACGACAGGCGTGTCCGGCAGATAGTCGAACACCGTCTCCAGCCGCTCGTAGAAGAACGGCAGCCAGTGCTCCATGCCGGCAAAACGCCGCCCCTCGCTGACGGCCGCATAGAGCCCGTCGTCGCGCGAGGGTGCGCCAAAGGCTTCGATGTAGGAGCGGCGGAAACGGCTGATGGTCTCCGGCGTCAGCGCCACTTCACTCATCGCCTGCAGCGCCATCGACTTGCGCTGGCCGGTGGTGCGTTGCGTGGCGGCATCGAAGACGCGGATCGATTCCAGCGTGTCGCCGAAGAAATCGAGCCGCAGCGCTTCCGACCAGCCCGGTGCGAACAGGTCCAGAATGCCGCCACGCACGGCAAACTCGCCAACGCCGCGCACGGTCGGCACCCGCTCGAAGCCTGACGTCTCCAGCCGCGACACCAGCGCATTCATGTCGATCTGGTTGCCGGGTTCGGCGTGAAACATCTGCGCCTCGACGAGGCTTGCCGGCGGGATGCGCTGCAGTAGCGCATTGGCTGTGGTGAGGATGACGGAGCGATGCGGTTTTTTCGCCAGCGCGATCATCGCGGTGAGTGCATCGAGCCGCCTGGCGGCAGCATCCGCCCCGGGCGAGACGCGGTCGTAGGGCAGACAGTCCCAAGCCGGCAGTTCGAGCACCGGCAGGCCAGGCGCGGCGAATGAAAGCGCCTCGACGATCGAAGGCAGGCGCTGGCCGTCGCGCGCCACGAACAGCACCGGCTTGTCAGGCGCGATCTCGTGTGCCGCCTGCACCAGCGCAAAGGCTTCGTAACCGTCGGCGACACCGTCTACGATGAACTGACCGGCGCGGCCTTTTGGCAGGCCGATCGAGGGAATGAGGTTCATGGGTTACACGTCGTTCAGAATGTCATCGCCTGGCGCGACACCAGGATTTTTTGCAGGACGGCACAGTCGATATTTGCGGGGACCGGGCGCTCGCCAGTGATCAGGGGCAGGAATTCGGTGTCGGGAATGTCGAGGAGCCTCTCATATTGGTCGAGTTCGTCGCCGGTCAAGGCGCCGACCTCGGCGTCTGCGAAACTGCCGAGAATGAGGTCCATTTCGCGCATGCCTCGATGCCAGGACCGAAACAGAAGCTTGCGGCGGCGGGCGTCGAGCCCCTCGCTTGATCGTCTCGTTCCCGTCATTGTCCAGCATCCTTGCCCGAAGCGGCGCATATAGCGTGGATGGAAGGCGGTGTCAGCCTTGCGCTGCGGCTGTCTCGACATAAGCTGACATCATGCGCCCTTCCCTCCTCGATCCCCTGTTTGTCCCGATCACCTCGCTTGCCGGCGTCGGGCCGAAGGTCGGCGCGTTGATCGAGAAAATCGTGCCGGCCGATATCGGCGACCGACCGGCGCGCGCCGGCGATCTTCTGTTCGTGCTGCCCCATACGGTGATCGACCGCCGCAACCGGCCGGGCATCGCCGGTTCGGCCGAAGGCGCGATCGTCACCCTCGAAGTGCGCATCGACCGCCACCAGCCGCCGCCGCGCGGCAACAGATCGGTGCCGTACCGGGTCTACGCCCATGACGACACCGGCGAGATCGCGCTGACCTTCTTCCATGCGCATGCTGCTTATCTTGAAAAGGCGATGCCCGAGGGCGAGCATGTCGTGGTCTCCGGGCGCATGGAATGGTTCAACGGCCGGCCGACCATGGTCCACCCAGACCACATCGCGCTGGCCAGCGAAGCGGAAAACCTGCCGCTGGTCGAGCCGGTCTATCCGCTCACCGCCGGGCTCTCGGGAAAAGTGCTGCGCCGGGCAATCGGCCAGGCGCTCGCTCGCTTGCCGGTGCTGCCGGAATGGCAGGATGGCGAGTTTCTGCGCCGCCGGACCTTTCCTGCCTTCGGCGACGCGCTCGCCTGCATCCACAATCCCGCCGACCCGATCGACGTGTCCGTCGACGGCGCGGCCTGGCGGCGTCTCGCCTACGACGAGTTTCTAGCAGGCCAGGTGTCGCTGGCGCTGGTGCGCGCAAAAGTCCGCCGCCTGTCCGGACGACCATTGGTCGGCGACGGTCGCATCGTCGAAAAGCTGCGCGCCGCCCTTCCCTATTCGCTGACTTCCAGCCAGGAATTCGCGCTGGCCGAAATCAACGCCGATCTCGCCGATCCCGAACGCATGCTGCGGCTTTTGCAGGGCGATGTCGGCTCCGGCAAGACGGTGGTGGCGCTGCTCGCCATGGCCCGCGCCGTCGAGGCCGGCGGCCAGGCGGCCTTGATGGCGCCGACCGAAATCCTGGCGCGCCAGCATCTTGCGACGATTGCGCCTTTGGCAGAACAAGCGGGCCTCCGTATCGCCGTTCTCACTGGCCGCGAAAAGGGCCGCGAGCGCACCGAGACGCTGGCCGGTCTGGCCAATGGCGAGATCGACATCGTTATCGGCACCCACGCCCTGTTCCAGGAAACGGTGATGTTCCACGACCTCGTCCTTGCCGTCATCGACGAGCAGCACCGTTTTGGCGTCCACCAGCGGCTGGCCATCACCGCCAAAGGCGACGCGCCCGACATGCTGGTGATGACGGCGACGCCGATCCCGCGCACGCTGGTGCTGACCGCTTTCGGCGACATGGACGTGTCGAAGCTCACGGAAAAACCAGCCGGTCGCCAGCCGATCCGCACCGTCACCCTGCCGCTCGAGCGGCTGGACGAACTGGTCGGCCGCATGCGCGACGCCATCGCGGACGGCCAGAAGATCTACTGGATCTGTCCGCTAGTCGAGGAATCCGAAGAGATCAAGCTGATGTCGGCGGAGGACCGTTTTGCCTCGCTAAAGCCGCTGTTCGGCGACCGGATCGGCCTGGTGCACGGGCGCATGAAGGGCGCTGACAAGGACGAGGCGATGCGCGCCTTTAAGGCCGGCGAGACTCGCATCCTGATCGCCACCACGGTCATCGAGGTCGGCGTCGATGTGCCGGATGCCACGATCATGGTCATCGAGCATGCCGAGCGCTTCGGCCTCGCCCAGCTGCACCAGTTGCGCGGTCGGGTCGGGCGCGGCGAAAAACCGTCCTCCTGCGTGCTGCTCTACAAGGATCCGCTGGGCGAGACTGCAACGCGCCGGCTGTCGGTGATGCGCGAGACCGAGGACGGGTTCCGCATCGCCGAGGAGGATCTGAAACTGCGTGGCGAGGGCGAGCTGCTGGGCACCCGCCAGTCCGGCACGCCTGGCTTCCAGGTAGCGCGCATCGAGGCGCATGCCGACCTGCTCGAAGCCGCCCGTGACGACGCGCGGCTGATCCTGTCGCGCGATCCGGAATTGCAATCCGAACGCGGCGCCGCTCTTCGCATGCTGCTTTATTTGTTCGGCCGCGACGAGGCGGTGCGGCTCTTGCGCGCCGGCTGAGGCCCTGCGTCGACCGGCGGATTGCCGATCTGGCTACCGATCGGCTTGCCGTTGAACGTCACCATTTTCGTCTTGACCGCCGGCGTCACCAGGCCTGCCGAAACGATCAGCTTGGCGCCGTCCTCGACTGTCATGTCGAGCAGCACGATGTCGGATTTCGGCACATACATGAGAAAGCCGGTGGTCGGGTTGGGCGTGCACGGCATGAAAACCGCGATCAGCGGATCACCTCCCTGGTCGAGCTTCTGGTTGATCTCGGTTTCCTTCTCGCTGGCGACGAAGACCAGTGACCAGACGCCCTTGCGCGGGTATTCGACCAGCCCGACCTGGCGAAACATGTCGCCCTTGTTAGACAGCACGGTCTCGAAGATCTGCTTCAGCGAGCCGTAGATGCCGCGCACCAGCGGCATGCGGCCGAGCAGCCGTTCGCCGAACAGGACGATGGCGCGTCCGACGATATTGGCGGTCAGGAAACCGATCAGGGTGATCAGGATCAAGGCGACGATCAGGCCGAATCCCGGAACCGGCGCCGGCAGATAGCTATCGGGATTATAACGCGCCGGAATATAGGGTTTCACCCAGGAATCGACCCAGCCGATGAACGACCAGGCGATGTAGGCGGTGATCGCCAGCGGCGCGCAGACGACAAAGCCTGTCAGGAAGTAATTCCGCAGCCGGGTCATGCCTGAGGTCTTGGTAGCATCGGACATGGTTCACCGCAGCACTGGTTGCGGCGCAACATTAATGAACCGCAATCGGCTTTGGAACTGCGAATTTTTAAAAAATAAACTATGCCGCGACTTCCAGCGGTTCGATCTTCTCGAGCTCCGGCGCGAGTTTCCGTGCCTCGGTTTCGAGCGCATAGGCCTGCTGAAAATTCATCCAGAATTCGGGCGTGGTGTTGAAGAACCTGGCGAGGCGGAGAGCGGTATCGGGAGTCAAGCCGATCTCTTCCTTAGCAACGCGTTCGATACGAGTGCGCGGAAGATTGAGCTTCTTCGCCAGCGCGCCAGCACTCATGCCAAGCGGGACGAGATATTCCTCGCGCAGGAATTCTCCGGGGTGAATTGGACGTGCGAACTTGAGCATATTTCAGGGACCTCAAAGGATTAGGGCAAGTGCCCGCTCAATGGTAGTCGACGATCTCCACATCCTCGGCGCCAGCATCAGTCCATTTGAAGCAGATGCGCCACTGGTCGTTGATACGAATAGAATGCTGCCCAGCTCTACTCCCTTTCAGGGCTTCAAGGTGGTTTCCGGGTGGCGATCTAAGGTCATTCAATTGGGCGGCATTGGTGATGGCACGAAGACGACGTTCGCCACGGGAACCAGATCGGGTGGAAAACCCTTCGGCGCCTTCCCCTCGGCAACCGCTTCCACCGCCTGCCTTTGAACGAAACGATCAACTTCTGCCCCTCGTCACGTATCATACATTGATACAGGAGGGCGCGCAAGAACTATGTATCAATAACCGATACTAACTGTCACCGACCCTATCGGTAGCTGGTCGAAACTTGCCGGCCCTTTATTCCACAGTCACCGATTTTGCCAGGTTGCGCGGCTGGTCGACGTCGGTGCCCATGAACACCGCGGTGAAATAGGCCAGCATCTGGATCGGCAGCGCGTAGATGATCGGCGAGATGATTTCCGGCACGTCCGGCAGCACGATCGTCTCCATCGTCTTCACCGTGGCGTGCGCGGCACCCTTACTGTCGGTGATCAGGATGATCTTGCCGCCGCGCGCCGCCACTTCCTGCATGTTCGATACGGTCTTTTCGAAGATCCGGTCATGCGGGGCAATGACGATGACAGGCATGTTCTCGTCGATCAGCGCGATCGGCCCGTGCTTCAGTTCGCCGGCGGCATAGCCCTCGGCATGGATGTAGGAGATTTCCTTGAGCTTCAGCGCGCCTTCCATGGCCAGCGGGAAATTGGTATCGCGGCCGAGATAGAGCACGTTCTTGTAGTGGGCGAGGTCGCGCGCGACCTTTTCGATCTGACCGTCGAGCTTCAAGACCTGGTTGGCATAGCGCGGCGCTTCCGACAGTTGACGTACCAGCGTCGTTTCCTGCTCCCGCGAAATCGTTCCACGCGCCACGCCGGCCCGCACGGCAAGCGACGCCAGCACCGACAATTGACAGGTGAAGGCCTTGGTCGAGGCGACACCGATCTCCGGCCCGGCCAGCGTCGGCAGGATGACGTCGGACTCGCGCGCCATCGTCGATTCGCGGACATTGACGACCGCGCCGATCTTCATCCCCGCCTTGCGGCAATAGCGCAGCGAGGCCAGCGTGTCGGCGGTCTCGCCCGATTGCGAGATGAAGAACGCAGCGTCGGTCTTCGACAGCGGCATTTCGCGGTAGCGGAATTCCGAAGCGACATCGATGTCGACCGGCAGCCGCGCATATCGCTCGAACCAATATTTGCTGATCAGGCCGGCCAGGTAGGCGGTGCCGCAGGCTGAAATCGCCAACCGATTGATCTCAGCGAAATTGAACGGCAGGTCGAGCGGCTTCGAGACGCCGCCCACAAAATCCACATAATGCGCCAGCGTGTGCGAGATCACTTCGGGCTGTTCATGGATTTCCTTCTCCATGAAATGGCGCCGATTGCCCTTGTCGACCATGAAGCTGGTGCTGAGCGACTGCTGGCGCTTGCGGTCGACCTTGTTGCCGCCCATGTCGAAGATGGCGACCTCGTTGCGGCGCACCACCGCCCAGTCGCCGTCTTCCAGATAGGTGATCGAATTGGTGAAGGGGGCCAGCGCGATGGCGTCGGAGCCCAGGAACATCTCGCCATCGCCATGGCCGACGGCCAGCGGCGGGCCGTTGCGCGCGCCGACGATCAGGTCCTCGTCTCCCCTAAACATGATGGCCAGCGCAAAGGCGCCTTCAAGCCGCTTTAGCGCCTGGTACGCGGCCTCGACCGGCTTCAGGCCCCTGGCCAATTCGCGCCCCACCAGATGTGCGACGACCTCGGTGTCGGTCTGCGATGAAAATGTGTAGCCGTCGCGCATCAGCTCGTCGCGCAATTCGGCGAAATTCTCGATGATGCCGTTATGGACGATGGCGACGCCGTCGGAAAAATGCGGATGCGCATTGGTCTCGTTGGGCACGCCATGCGTTGCCCAGCGCGTGTGGCCGATGCCGATCATGCCGTCGAGCGGTTCATCCTTTAGCCGACGCTCGAGATTGATCAGCTTGCCCTCGGCGCGGCGACGCGCAAGCTTGCCGCGCTCGACGGTGGCGACGCCGGCCGAATCATAGCCGCGATATTCGAGCCTTTTCAGCGCATCGACGATGAGTGGCGCGACCGGCGAGTGACTGACAATTCCGACGATACCGCACATAGACGTTTGTCCCCGATTCCGGCATGAACCCAGCGTCATTAGGATTGGCCGGGCTGCCGCGAAAATCACATTGCGTTTCGTTCCATATCAGCCGGAACGGTTCTGCACAGATGCACCATGACAGAGCGCTCTTGCAATCCGGTTACCGCAATCGCTCGGTTTCTCCGAGCATGCATCTTACCTCGCCTCGGTGGTTCCTGAAATCCATCAAAGATATGATGCGGTCATGAACAACGAATCGACACAGTGACGCTTTGGCGTCCGGTTGGGCCTAAAGAGCTGAAACTGATCGAGAAGTCGGGCATGCGGGCGTTTTCGCCGCCTTCCCGAGCAACCCATTTTCTACCCCGTTCTGTCTGAAGCCTATGCCGTGCAAATCGCGCGTGACTGGAACGTACCGGCCAGCGGCTCGGGCTTTGTTACTCGGTTTGACGTTTTGAAGAGTTTTCTCGACCGGTACCAGGTCGAACATGCCGGCAGCAAGGCACATCTGGAATACTGGATTCCTGCCGAAGACCTTCCCGAATTCAACAGGGCAATTGTCGGCATGATCGAGGTGACGGCTGCTTTCGGCACAGATGCGAACCTTGCCGGCTGACGCCGAATGATCATCCTCCGACCTTCTTCGCCGCCGCGGCCGAAGCAAAACGTTCGCGCAATTCCTTGCCCTTGCCGGCCAGCGTCCTCTGGCGGGCGCGGCCGAAGGCCAGCGCATCGTCGGGCACGCTTTCGGTGATCACGCTGCCCGAAGCGATGTAGCCGCCCCTGCCGATTGTAACTGGCGCCACCAGCGAGGAATTCGAGCCGACGAAGGCGCCCTCGCCGATGTCGGTGAAGAACTTCGAGTAGCCGTCATAGTTGCAGGTGATGGTTCCAGCGCCGATGTTGGCGCCGGCGCCGACGCGGGCATCGCCGATATAGGTCAGGTGATTGACCTTGGCCCCCTCCTCGATCGTCGCCTGCTTGACCTCGCAGAAATTGCCGACCTTGGCCTTTTGCTTGAGATCGGCGCCCGGCCGCAGCCGCGCGTACGGGCCAACATCGCAGTTCGAGGCGATGGTGGCGCCTTCAATATGGCTGAAGGCATGGATCTTGGCGCCAGTGGCGATCTTCACGCCCGGCCCGAACCAGACATTCGGTTCGACGACCGTATCCGCGCCGATCTCGGTATCGTGCGAAAAAAACACGGTTTCCGGCGCAATCAATGTGACGCCGGAGAGCATGGCCTCGCGCCGCCGGCGCGTCTGCCAGATGCCTTCGGCCTCGGCGAGTTCGGCACGGTTGTTGATGCCGAGCACATTCTCGAAGCCGGCTTCTGCCGCAACGACATCAAAACCCTGCCCGCCGGCGATCTCGACGACGTCGGTGAGATAATACTCGCCCTTGGCATTGTTGTTGCCGACTTGCTCGAGCAGCTTGAGCGCATGCTTGCCGGCGACCGCCATCAGCCCGCCATTGCAGAAGGTGATTTTCCTCTCCTCGTCGGTGCAGTCCTTTTCCTCGCGGATGGCGATGAGCTTGCCGCCCTTTTCGATCAGCCGGCCATAGCCGGAAGGATTGGATGTGCGGAAGCCGACCACAACGACCGCAGCGCCTTCAGCCAGCCTCAGGCGCGCTGCGGTCAGCACCTCTGGATCGATCAGCGGCGTATCGCCGAACATCACTAAGACATCGTCGTAACCTTTTGATATTGCGTCGCGAGCGGCCAGAACGGCATGCGCGGTGCCGAGCCGCTTGTCCTGGACGAAGCTCTCCGCGTTCGGCGCGAACTTTTGCGTGGCCTTGCGCATCTCGTCCGCGCCATGGCCGATCACCAGCGCCAGATCACCGCTGCCTGCTGCTTCCGCAGCCCTGACGACATGGGCGACCATCGGCAGGCCGGCAATCGGGTGCAGCACTTTTGGCACAGCGCTTTTCATGCGCGTGCCTTCGCCGGCGGCGAGGATGACGGACAGGCAGGTTCTCTGGCTCATGGAATGGCAACCATATGAAAAGGGTTGGGAATCAAGGCATGTCTAGCATTGGCGCCATGCTGCACCAATGCGGTTAAATTCCGGTGAGATGGTGGAGCAGCTGACTCTTAATCAGCGGGTCCGCAGTCAACCCTGTGCGCACATTTCCGGCTTTTATGGGCAACAACCTATCCCAACTGCCCCAGCACAGGGAAATTTTCCAGCAGCCAGTAAGACGCGGCCTGCACCCCGCCGGTCAGGAAAAACACGCCGGCGACGACCAGCAGAGCGCCCATGGCCTTTTCGACCCGGCCGAGATGGACGCGGAATTTCGCGAGAAAGCGCATGAAGGCGCCGGAAAACAGCGCCGCGATCAGGAACGGGATGCCGAGGCCGAGCGAATAGGCGGCAAGCAGAGCCGCGCCCTCGCCCACCGTCTCGCGGCCGCCGGCCAGCGTCAGGATCGGCCCCAGCACCGGTCCGATGCAGGGTGTCCAGCCGAAGGCGAAGGCCAATCCCATGACATAGGCGGCAACAATACTGGCCGGCTTGCCCTGCGACTGGAAGCGCGCCTCACGCGACAGCAGCGGGATGCGCAATATGCCGAGGAAGTTCAACCCCATCAGGATGATCAGCACGCCGGCAGCCATCGCCAGCGGCTCCTGCCAGACGCGCAGCAGCCGGCCGATGGTCGAGGCACCGGCGCCCAACGCCACGAAGACGGTGGAGAAGCCGAGAACGAAGGCGATCGAGGCATAAAGCAGCGCGCTGCGTGCGTCGGCCTTGGCCGTGACGCCGGCATTGCCGCGGAAATCATCGACCGATACGCCGGCCATGTAGCAGAGATAGGGCGGCACCAGCGGCAGCACGCAAGGCGACAGGAACGAGATCGCCCCTGCCCCGACCGCGCTGACATAGCCGATATCCAATGCCATTCCCGAACTCCTGATGGTTTGCGCTGCCATATAGCCGTGACCGCGCCGATCCGCCAATCACCATCGCGTTGCAAGTCGCTCAAGCGGGCGATCGAGATCAATTTGCCATCCAAAGCTGTGCCTTTTCATCGCCCTATCTAGCACGTCGTCAAGGCCGACTGAGCCGAACCTAGTCCCATGGACACACGAGCCCCACTCGCCACGCCGATCTCGCCCGCCAGCATCGCATCATGTCGGTGTCTCTCCGGCTTGGGCTGGCGCATGACCGATGTTTCTCTTATATCCGCGGAAGAATTTGTCCCGTTCTCGCGGATTCATTGCCGGCTTGTCCACGATAGGGCAGCCGCTCCCTCTATCCGGGATTGCGGATATCACATGACTCGCTCTTGGGTTGTGCACTCAATGCGGGACTGCATTTTGGGCGCTTCCCCTTGACCGGATGCAAAAGCGCGGCCATGTGAGCGACAATTGTACGAGATTTCGTCGCGCGCAGCGGAATTCTTCTGCCGCACCACAGCTGATATGAGACCTCATGGACGTCGTCGTCGTCGAATCGCCGGCCAAAGCGAAGACAATCAACAAGTATCTTGGAAAGAACTATAAGGTCCTGGCCTCGTTCGGCCACGTCCGCGATCTGCCGGCCAAGGATGGCTCGGTGCGTCCGGACGAAGATTTTGCCATGTCCTGGGCTGTCGACACCGCCTCGAGCAAACGTCTTGCCGACATCGCCAAGGCGGTCAAGGACGCCGACGGCTTGATCCTCGCCACCGATCCGGATCGCGAAGGCGAAGCCATTTCCTGGCATGTCCTGGAAGTGCTGAAGCAGAAGCGAGCGCTGAAGGACAAGCCGGTCAGCCGCGTCGTCTTCAACGCCATCACCAAGTCGTCGGTGCTGGAAGCGATGGCCAATCCGCGCCAGATCGATGCGCCGCTGGTCGATGCCTATCTCGCCCGCCGCGCGCTCGACTATCTCGTCGGCTTCACGCTGTCGCCTGTTCTGTGGCGCAAGCTGCCCGGCGCCCGCTCCGCCGGCCGCGTGCAGTCGGTGGCACTGCGTCTCGTCTGCGACCGCGAATTGGAGATCGAGCGCTTCATCCGCGAAGAATACTGGCAGGTATCAGCTATCCTCGGCACGCCGCGCAAGGAAAATTTCGAAGCGCGGCTGACCGCCTTCGACCGCAAGAAGCTGCAAAAACTCGACATTTCCAACAAGGCGCAAGCCGACCACATCAAGGCGATGCTCGAAGGCGCGACCTTCAAGGCGCTGTCGGTCGAAGCCAAGCCGACCAAGCGCAATCCGGGTCCGCCCTTCACCACCTCGACGCTGCAGCAGGCCGCCTCCTCGCGTCTCGGTTTTTCGGCAAACCGAACTATGCAAGTGGCGCAGCGGCTCTATGAAGGCATGGACATCGGCGGCGAGACCACCGGCCTGATCACCTATATGCGAACCGACGGCGTGCAGATGGCGCCCGAGGCGATCACTGCCGCGCGCGATGCGATCGCCAAGGAGTTCGGCCCAAAATACCTGCCCGAAAAGCCGCGCAACTACACGACCAAGGCCAAGAATGCTCAGGAAGCGCACGAAGCGATCCGCCCGACCGATTTCATGCGCACGCCGGCTTCGGTCAGGCAATATCTCGATGCCGACCAGGCACGGCTCTACGAAATAATTTGGAAACGCGCCATCGCCAGCCAGATGCAGCCGGCCGAGATCGAGCGTACCACGGCCGAGATCGTGGCGGTCAACGGCGCCCGCACCGCGGAGCTCCGCGCCATCGGTTCGGTCGTTCGTTTCGACGGCTTCCTTGCCGCTTATACCGACCAGAAGGATGAGGATTCGGAAGACGAGGAAGACCGCCGTCTGCCCGAGATCCGAGCCGGCGAACAGCTCGACCGCGAGGCGATCAACGCCACCCAGCACACCACCGAACCGCCGCCGCGCTATTCGGAAGCCTCGCTGATCAAGAAGCTGGAAGAGCTCGGCATCGGCCGGCCGTCGACCTACACGGCGATCCTGAAGACGCTGGAGGATCGCGACTACGTCAGCATGGACAAGCGCAAGCTGTTGCCGCAGGCCAAGGGCCGGCTGTTGTCGGCCTTCCTCGAAAGCTTCTTCGAGCGCTATGTCGAGTATGATTTCACCGCCTCGCTCGAGGAAAAGCTCGACGAAATTTCCGACGGCAAGCTCGCCTGGAAGGATGTGCTGCGCGATTTCTGGAAGGATTTTTCGGGCGCCGTCGCCGACATCAAGGAATTGCGCGTCACCGACGTGCTCGACGCGCTCAACGAGGAACTGGCGCCCCTGGTGTTTCCCGCGCGGGAAGACGGTTCGAACCCCCGGATATGCCCGAAATGCGGCACCGGCAACCTGTCGCTGAAGCTCGGCAAGTTCGGCGCCTTTGTCGGCTGTTCCAACTATCCCGAATGCTCCTTCACCCGCCAGCTCGGCGACGCCGCCAACCCCAATGGCGAAAACGCCAATGGCGAAGACGGCACCAAGGTGCTTGGCAAGGACCCCTACACGGCGGAGGAAATCACGCTGCGCAACGGTCGTTTCGGCCCTTATATCCAGCGCGGCGACGGCAAGGAAGCCAAGCGCTCCAGCCTGCCCAAGGGCTGGACAGTCGATTCGATCGACCACGAAAAGGCCCTCGCCCTGCTGTCGCTGCCGCGCGACGTCGGCAAGCATCCGGAATCCGGCAGGATGATCTCGGCGGGTCTGGGGCGCTACGGCCCGTTCATTCTGCATGACGGCACCTACGCCAATCTCGACAGCATCGAGGACGTGTTCTCGATCGGCCTCAACCGCGCCGTGTCGGTGATCGCCGAGAAGCAGTTGAAGGGCCCGGGCGGCCGCAATGGCGGCACGCCCGCCGCCTTGAAGGAGCTTGGCGAGCATCCGGCTGGCGGCGGCAAGATCGTCGTGCGTGACGGCAAATACGGGCCTTATGTTAATTTCGGTAAGGTCAATGCGACGCTGCCGAAGGGCAAGGACCCGCAGTCGGTGACAATCGAGGACGCGGTGGCGCTGATTGCCGAGAAAGAAGCCAAGGGTGGCAACGGCGGCAGAAAGCCCTTCCGCAAAGCGGCCGCACCTGCCAAAAAGCCTGCGGCGGCCAAAAAACCGGCGGCCCAAAAACCGGTGGCCCAAAAACCGCCGGCCAAGAAAGCGGCCAACAAAAAGGGATAGTGCATCGTGGCGCGCAGGGTATCCGGAAGAAGTCATGGCGATCTGCGCACCGCCGACACCAGGGCCAAGGTTAGGGATAACTACCGGCCGTCCCGCGACGAGATCCTGCGCTACATCGCCGAAAATCCGGATCGTTCCGGCAAACGCGACATCGCTAAGGCGTTTGCGCTGCGCGGCGAAGACCGTATCTGGCTGAAGGACATTTTGCGCGACCTGCAGGACGAAGGCCTGCTGACCAAGCAGCGCAAGCGGCTCGCCGGTGTCGGCGCCCTGGCCCATGTCGCCGTGCTCGACATCTTTGGCCGCGACGCCGACGGCGTGCTGCTGGCGCATCCAACCGAAGCCGTGGGCAACGGCGAGCCGCCTGTCATAGCGATCCGCGTATCGCGCGGCGGCGGCGGACCGACACCGGGCATCGGCGACCGCGTGCTGGCCAAGACCTTTCCGACCGACGATGTGACGGGCCCTGCCTATACCGGGCGGGTGATGAAGATCTTCGAGAAGCGCACCGAGGCCGTTCTCGGCGTCTTCCGCGTGCTGCAGGACGGCACGTTCCGCATCGAGCCCGTCGAAAGACGCCAGCCGGAATTGGTCGTCGACAAGGAATTCCAGAACGGCGCCAAGAACGGCGATCTGGTCGAGGTCGAGCCGGCGCGGGCCTCCCGCTATGGGCTGCCCAGAGCCAAGGTGCTGGCGGTGCTCGGTTCGCTGACCAGCGAAAAAGCGGTCTCGATGATCGCCATCCACGCGCATGACATTCCGCATATTTTCCCGGCAGACGTCATTGCCGAGGCGGAGGCGGTCAAACCGGCGACGCTGGCCGGCCGCGAGGACTGGCGCGAGCTGCCGCTGGTCACCATCGATCCGGCCGACGCCAAGGACCATGACGATGCGGTGTTCGCCATATCGGATCCGGACGAAAAGAATCCCGGCGGCGTGGTGGTTGCCGTGGCGATTGCCGATGTCGCCGCTTATGTGCACTATGGCACCGCGCTCGACCGCGAAGCGCTGAAGCGCGGCAATTCCGTTTATTTCCCGGACCGCGTCGTGCCGATGTTGCCGGAGCGCATCTCCAACGACCTTTGTTCGCTGCGCGAAGGCCAGGATCGCCCGGCGCTGGCGGTCCGCATGACCTTCTCGGCCGATGGCCGCAAGCTCAGGCATTCGTTCCACCGCGTCATGATGAAATCGGCGGCGAAACTCGCCTATCGCCAAGCGCAGGCCGCGATCGACGGCGCGCCGGACGACAAGACCGGCCCGATCCTCGACACGGTGCTGAAGCCGCTCTGGGATGCCTACGCCGTCGTCAAGCGCGGCCGTGAGACGCGCCAGCCGCTCGAGCTTGAACTGCCGGAGCGGAAAATCCTGCTCAAGGAGGACGGCACCGTCGACCGGGTCGTCGTGCCGGAGCGGCTCGACGCGCACAAGCTGATCGAAGAATTCATGATCCAGGCCAATGTCGCGGCCGCCGAGACGCTGGAGGCGAAACGACAGGCACTGGTCTACCGCATCCATGACGCGCCTTCGCTTGCCAAGCAGGAATCGCTGCGCGAGTTCCTGCAGACGCTTGGCCTGTCGCTGGCGCGCGGCGCGCAGATGCGGCCGAACCAGTTCAACGGCATTCTGGATCGCGTCCGCGGCGCCGACCATGAGGGACTGGTCAACGAGGTGGTGCTGCGCACGCAGATGCAGGCCGAATATTCGCCCAGCAACATCGGCCATTTCGGCCTCAATCTGAAACGCTACGCACATTTCACCTCGCCGATCCGCAGATATGCCGACCTGATCGTGCATCGCGGGCTGATTGCCGCACTCGGCTTCGGTGCGGGCGGACTGACGCAGGATGAGGCGGAGCGGCTGGAAGAAGTTTCTGCGCTGATCTCAGCCACCGAGCGCCGCGCCATGGCCGCCGAGCGCGATACGGTCGACCGGCTGATCGCCGCCTATCTGGCCGAGCGTGTCGACGATCGTTTCGATGCACGCATTTCGGGTGTCACTAAATCGGGACTATTTGTCCAATTGCCGCAGTATGGCGCAGATGGTTTCATCCCGGTGTCAAGTCTGGACGGCGATTACTACATATACGACGAAACTGCCCGATCGCTTTTCGGAGAACGCACCGGCAAGGGCTATCAGCTTGCCGACCGCGTCGAGGTTCGCCTGATCGAGGTGGCGCCTATGGCCGGCGCGATGCGTTTCGAGATGCTGACCGACCCAAAGCCGCTGCCCGGCTCCAAACGGTCGTTTCACAAGGCCAAAGGCCGCGCCCGCGCGTCGCAATCGCGTCCAGGCTCGCGCGGCAGGAGACGATAATGCCAAGCGATTTGAACATGAACCAAC
Source organism: Mesorhizobium sp. WSM4813 (assembly GCF_055811555.1). NCBI lineage: Bacteria > Pseudomonadati > Pseudomonadota > Alphaproteobacteria > Hyphomicrobiales > Phyllobacteriaceae > Mesorhizobium > Mesorhizobium sp. WSM4813. The sequence continues at coordinate 3,149 of NZ_JBVVQU010000010.1, read as the reverse complement.
AGGTTTTCGGCGGCGAACATCATTCGGGCCGCATCGCCCGTCCGCTGTGGACGGCGATGAAGCGTGGCGCGCTTGGCCGCTGCCCGCATTGCGGCGAGGGAAAGCTGTTTCGCGCCTTCGTCAAGACTGTCGATAAATGCGATCATTGCGGCGAGGAGCTTCATCACCATCGCGCCGACGACCTGCCGGCCTATCTGGTGGTGGTCATCGTCGGCCACGTCGTGCTCGGCGCCTTCATGGGCGTCGAAGCGACCTCCACTCTGTCCACCTGGCAGCACATCGCCATCTGGGTGCCGCTGACCATCCTCATGGCGGTCGTCTTGCTGCAGCCGGTCAAGGGCGCCGTCATCGGCCTGCAATGGGCGTTCTATATGCATGGCTTCGGCGGAGAAGAAGATCTGATCGAGTCGCATCCCGAGGCTTGAAACCGAGGCTGGCGCAAATCGGCATGGCTGGACGCCACTTTCACATCGGAGAAGATTCCGCTAGGTCGTGCGCATGGACGTTATGACCAAGGCGGAAGTCGACAAGGTTGAGCGGATCGCGCTCGACGCCAAGCCTATACGCCCGCGCGACGCCGCGACGCTGATCCTGCTCGACCGCAAAGGCGACGAGTTCCTGGTGCTGATGGGCCGGCGCCACGCCCGTCACGCCTTCATGCCGGGGAAATTCGTCTTTCCCGGCGGTCGCACCGATCCGGCCGACAGCCGAATCCCCGTCGCCACCGCGTTGCACCCTGAGGAAGAAGCGAGGCTGACCGCCGGCGTCGGCCGCACCAGCCGGACGCGCGCCCGCGACATCGCCCTGTCGGCGATCCGCGAGACCTATGAAGAGGCCGGCCTGCTGATCGGCCGGAAAGGCGCCTTCGCGACGACCAAACGCGATTGGCGGGGTTTTGCCGAGCACGGCGTAAGACCCTCGCTGGAAGCGCTGCGCTTTATCGCGCGCGCCATCACGCCGCCAAACCGGGTGCGGCGGTTCGATACGCGCTTCTTCGGCGCCTGGCGCGAAGATGTCGCCGTGGAGTTGCCGGACGGCGGTCCGACCAACGAGCTGGAGGAACTGGTCTGGCTGCCGCTCGCCAAGGCCAGACAAGCTGATATTCCCGACATTACCAGGGCTATCCTCGAGGAGCTGGAAAAGCGGCTCGTCGATGATCCGCTGCTGCGCCCCGGTGGTTCCGTGCCGTTCTACCGGCTTGTCGGCAATCGCTTCGTTCGCGAAATTCTGTAGAGCATAGAGCATTCACATCCCATGACAGTCGATACCCAGCAAGAGGTCGAGGAACGCGTACATTGGCTGCCGATGATCGCGGCGATCTCGTCGATCAGCGTCGTCGGCATAGCCATCGGCCTCGGCATGCCGCTGCTCAGCGTCATCCTCGAAACGCGCGGCCATTCGGCGTCGATGATCGGCTTCAACACCGCTGTCGCCGGTCTCGCCTCGATCGTCGGCGCACCGCTCGCCACCCCCCTCGCCATGCGGTTCGGCGTCGCCAGGACGATGCTCGCCATGATCGCCACGGGAGTGCTGGCCTTTGTCGGCTTCCACTTCGCGCCGGACTTCTGGATGTGGTTTCCGCTGCGCGTCCTGCTGCACATCGCGCTGACGGTGCTGTTTATCCTGTCGGAATTCTGGATCAGCACATCGGCGCCGCCGCACCGGCGCGGTCTCGTGCTCGGCATCTACGCCACCGTGCTGTCGCTCGGCTTTGCCGCCGGGCCGTGGCTGTTCGCCCATCTCGGCAGCACCGGCTTCCTGCCCTTCGGCGTCATCATGGCACTGGTGACGCTGGCCGCCATTCCAGTTCTGGCGGCACGCAACGAGAGCCCGACGATCGTCTCCAATGGCGAAACCAGCAACTTCTTGCGTTACATCTGGTTGGTGCCGACCGCGACCGCCGCGGTGCTGGTGTTCGGCGCGGTCGAGACCGGCGGCTTTGCGTTGTTCCCCGTTTATGGCAACCGCATCGGCTACTCCGAGGCCGATGCCGCCCTGCTGCTCACCATGATCGGCCTCGGCAACGTGCTGTTGCAGATCCCGCTCGGCATGATCAGCGACCGTGTCAGCGACCGCCGCTATCTGCTTCTGGCTTGCGCAACCATCGGCCTTGCCGGCACCATCTTCATGCCGCACTTCGCGCAGAACTGGCACCTGATGGCGGCGCTTTTGTTCGTCTGGGGCGGTGTGGTCGCGGCCATGTACACGATCGGCCTGGCCCATCTCGGCTCGCAGCTGTCCGGCCACGACCTGGCTTCGGCCAACGCTGCCTTCGTGCTCTGCTACGGTGTCGGTATGGTGCTCGGCCCGCAGGCGATCGGCATCGGCATGGACCTTTTCGGACCCTCGGGCTTCGGCTGGGCGCTCGGCATGTTCTTCGCCTTCTATATCGCGCTAGTCGGCGCCAGGCTCGCCCGAAAAATCCTGTAGAAGGACCCGATCGATGCCTCGCGGGGTGAGGCTGCTGACATAACCGTGTCAGCAGCACCTGGGTAGATTGTCAGCAACACGCCACGAATGTGAGGATGCTGTCATGATCGACTCCGGGTTTGAAACGAAATCAGTACGGATGGAATTGCTGCTGCTCGTGACCTTCCAGGCGCCGGCCTCCGATGTCGACCGCATCATGCAAGCGGTGGTCGCGATTGCCCCGCTGACCATGGGCAAGTACGACAGCAATGCCTACCAGTCGGCGCACGGCGTCGAGCGCTATCGGCCGCTCGAAGGTGCGGCCGCCGGCGCCGAAACGGAATTGCGCAGACGGCATGGCACGGTGGAAGTGTCGTTTGAGCTGCCCGACGACCAGGCGTTGGCGGCCCGCATTGTCGAAGCGATATTCCAGGCCCACAGCTATCAGGAGCCGGTGATCCGCATTCAGCCGATCCTCGCCAGCCGCTCCAAGGGCCTCGACGACCGCTCCAACCCGAACCGCTGGTGGAACACCACGGGAGACTGGAAGAAGGTGGCTCCGCCGGTCAGGGAAGACGCATAGTCAGGAACATTGCCGGATGCCGGCTGGCTCTGATATTTGACCACAACTTGCACAAGCGACTGCACCGAAGCCTCACGGGGTGTCGGTAGCTTTTCAAGTTGTCCGGTTTTGGTAGCACGTCACATGTCCGCTTCTGTTTCTGTCCGGTGGGCCGCTG